>CAJVZA010000023.1 GCA_913009315.1 uncultured Hippea sp. | reverse complement strand
GAAAAGCTGTGAATTTGCTTACTGTGCGGTGGTCTCACAGTGATTCGTTGATATATAAGGCCTCTCGTTCTTGGTTCTAAATATAGTGTCTGCCGGATTATTTCAAAACTTGAAGTCTGCCTTATACTGATGTACGATCAGCTATCAGTATGACTCAAGAAACGTGAGAAGCTGCTGTGTTTCCGCAAGGGATATTCAATCAGCAATCAAGGGCTATGGCGGCAGGTAATATGCGAACGTTTGAATTACCCCTCAATCCGGGAGAAACAGTAAGACGATCATAGCAGGCAGGGAGTGAAAATTGCAGTACCGACAGCAGCCGCTAATCAGGGTAGAGTCTTGTCAGATAGGTGTTCTCCGGAGGATATGATGAATACGGATAGAAAAACCTCGTAAAAAAAATCTGTGAATATGTTTATTGTGCAACGGTCTAAAGTTATTCAATTCATTACCGTTTATATAGAGGGGTATTTCTTAAAAAAGAAGCGTGAAAAAGTGTTATAAAACGGTTTCTTAAATATGATTTGGTTTTACAACCAGATTGTATAGGTAAAGATAGAGAGAAATATGGTTATTGTGACTGCTGCAGCAGCTAATTTCTCATCGCCTTTCATTTCAAGAGCCATTGTATTTGTGACAGTTGCAGAGGGCGCAGCTAGTAGAATAGACACTACAGCTATGCTTAAATGGTTGGTTACTGCAAAAAGTTTTAAAATCGCTATTCCAAATGCAGGAAGCAGTATAAGCTTTCCAAGACTTGCAGTTACGACCATTTTGGGGTGCGAGAGCTCCTTAAGCGACAAGCTTGATCCTATTACGAGCAGAGCCACAGGAAGAGCCATGCCGGAGAGTATCTTGAGTGTTCTTTCTATAATAATAGGAATATGCCACTGTTCGTAAGAAAAAAATAAGGCCGCTATTGAGCTGATGATAATGGGATTTTTTATGATGGATAAAAGCGGTTTTAATCCTGAAGTCTGTTTCTCTGTCAGTCTGTTGAAAAATGAAAGAGAGCTTATCGATAATATATTTTGAGCAATTATAAGGAATGAGCCGATAATTCCGGTTAATATCAGTCCGTTATTGCCTAATGTGTAGAATGCAACCGGAAATGCAAAATACGCTATATTGCCATGCGTTGATGCCTGCAGGAATGTTCCCAGTGATCCATTTGGAATTTTTAATATTTTACCTGCAATAAATGCTGCTATCCAGACCAGAATAAGAGCAGATATTGTTGCCAGAATAGGTATAATTTGGAAAGTTGAGTTAAAATTTGCCTTTGAGATACTAAGAAACAGAAGAGCCGGTATGGCAACATAAAATACAACACCGTTGGCCGGTTTAATGAAACTTTTGTTCAGAAATCCAGCCTTTTTGCCTAAAAACCCCAGCAAAATAACGGCAAATATCGGAATTATAGAGATAAAACTATGCATTAGATATAAATGTTCTGTATATGTTCAATCTTGCTGCTATTATTTCCATTTATACCTATGGCATCGCATCTGAAATCGCCCGCATAATTCTTTTGATTTATATATAGCAGTATTGCCCTTTTTAGCTTGCTGCGTTTTTTTGCATCAATAGTACTTAGAGAATCGCCAAACTCATCGTTTTTTCTGAATCTGACTTCAACGAAAATAAGCTGATTATCTTTGCTTGCTACTATATCAATTTCACCAAAACGAAATCTTACATTCCGGTCAACTATTTTGTAACCTAAACCTTTCAGAAATTTAGCAGCTCGCTTCTCAGCCCACCTGCCGCGCTCCTGCCGACAAATCAAAATCAGTCTTTATTGCGGTTTCTTGTTTCACTGATACTTCGTTTTTTTATTCTCGCAGCCTTTCCTGAGCGTTCTCTGAGATAGTATAATCGCGATCTTCTGACCTTTCCCCTTGATACAATTTCTACCTTTTCAATTGAAGGACAGTAAAGCGGGAAAATCTTTTCCGATCCTATTCCGTAGCTTGTCTTTCTTACGGTGAAACTGCTCGAAAGTCCATGTCCGCGCCTTCTTATGACTGTTCCGTCATAAACCTGGATTCTCTCTTTATTTCCTTCTCTGATTTTTAGGTATACCTTGACGCTGTCTCCAACTCTAAAATCCGTTATCTGTTTATCTGCTATAAACGGCTTTTCATAAATATCTATTTTATTCATTTAAGATCTCCTTTTATCGAATGTTCTTCTATCCATTTCTTTATCTTTTCATGGTTCCCGCTCAAAAGAATTTCAGGAACTCGCATACCTTTGAAAACAGCAGGCCTCGTATATTGAGGATATTCAGAGTTTTCTCCGTATGTCTCGGCTGCAAGCGATTCACTGTTGCCGAGTACTCCGGGAATAAGCCTCGCAGTTGCATCTATAACGGCACAGGCTGCAATTTCACCTCCGCTTAAGACATATCTGCCTATCGAAAGCTCAAAATCAACCATCTTTTTTATTCTTTCGTCAAAGCCTTCATATCTTCCGCATACAAGGCACAAGGAATCAAGTTTAAAAAATTCCTCTGCTCTGCTCTGCGTAAATTCTTTACCTTGAGGCGTTAACAGTGCCACCTTAACATTGCTGTCGGTGTTTCTCACAGATGATATGGCATGATAGAGAGGTTCGGGTTTCATAATCATACCCGGACCTCCCCCGTAAGGTTTATCATCTGTCTGCCTATATTTCGAATCGGCAAATTCCCTCAAATTTATGGCTTTTATGTCCAATAACCTGTTTTTCGCAGCTCGTCCCACAACGCCGAAATTGGAGAAAAGCTCTATGAAATCGGGAAAAATTGTTATGACATAAAACTTCAACGGCTATTTTTGTTCTACAATTTCCAGAAATGCCCTTTTGCCTATCTTTGTTGATGCCGCAGAAAGAATGGTCCTGATTGCTTTAGCTGTTCTTCCCTCTTTGCCTATTACTTTGCCGAGATCGCTTTTTTCTGTTCTTAATTCAATAACAGAAGATTTATCTCCTGCGATCTCCCTCACATCCACCTCGTCGGGGTGGTCAACAAGATAACGTGCAATAGATTCTACCAGATTTTTCACAATAACCTCCTATGAGTTTAGAGTACTTCTATCAATTCCAAGCGTTCTCAACTGAGAGTCCGAATTCGCCTCGTTTAGGTGCAAATTGCAGGCGGCAGCAAAGCTGTTACCCGAATTTGCAGCACGGAAGAGACTAATTTGGAGCTCAAGATTATCACTCATTAGCTAACAGAAGTATCCTTTAATAGATTTGATATCGAATCAGATAATACTGCTCCGCGATTAATCCAAAAATCCAATCTCTCTTTGTTGTATGTAAGTTTGCCGGTTTCCTTTCTCGGGTCGTAATGACCTATAATTTCCAATGCCCTTCCGTCTCGCTGTTTTCTTGCATCAATAGCCACCATTCTGTAGTAGGGCATTTTTTTAGAACCTATACGCGAGAAACGTATTTTCACCACATCAGCCTCCTATCAAAGTTTGCCGGAAAGCATTCCGCTTAATCCGTCTAACCCTTTTCGTTTTTTCATATTTCCCATCATTTTCATGCTCTCTTTAAATTGTTTAAGCAGTTTGTTTACATCTTCAACCCTTCTTCCGGAGCCAAGAGCGATTCTCCGCTTTCTTGAACCTTTTATAATCTTCCAATTAACTCTTTCTTTTGGGGTCATAGATTGTATCATAGATTTTATCGTTTTCAACTGTTTAGTGTAATCTTCTTCTGATATTTGAGAGGCAAGTTTGGAAGTTCCGGGAATCATCTTTAATATACCCGAAAAAGAACCTATTTTGTTCAGCATCTCGAGCTGTTTGAGAAAATCATCAAATCCGAACGATGATTTTTCCAGCTTTTTCATAGCCTTTTTTGCCTCAGATACATCGATAACCGTAGATACTTTTTCTGCAAGGGACAGAATATCACCTTCGCCTAAAATTCGGGAACTAATCCTATCAGGATGAAATTCTTCCAGCTGTTCTATGGCTTCTCCGGTGCCGATGAATTTTATCGGAACCGATGTCACCTCTCTTATTGAAAGTGCCGCTCCTCCGCGCGCATCTCCATCCATTTTTGTTAAAATTACGCCGGTCAAGCCGATGCTTTTGTTGAATTGATCTGCCACTGAAAGAATCTGTTGGCCGGCCATCGAGTCGGCAACAAAAATACGTTCATCGGCATCTGTTTTACTATTTATTTTATTTATTTCATCCATAAGTTGATCATCAATCGAGAGTCTTCCGGCTGTATCTAAAATTATCGTATCAAAACCGTGTGAAGAGGCAAAATTCAGAGACTTTTCAGCCCTTTCAATCGGATTATCTCCATCTTTAAAACAGGAAACATCTATTTTGGAAGCAAGTATCTCAAGCTGTTCGGTAGCTGCAGGTCTGTATGTATCGCATGCTACAAGAAGCGGTTTGCGGTTTTTTGTTTTTAATCTGTTTGCTATTTTGGCTGCCGTGGTTGTTTTCCCCGACCCTTGAAGTCCTGCGAGCAGTATTACCGTAGTCGGTCTTTTCGAAGAAAAGCGAAGCGAGGAGGCAGTCGTTCCCAGCAGAGCGGTGAGCTCCTCCTGAACCAAATTTTTTAGTGCTTTACCCGGATCAAGCGGATGATTTTCCAAAAATGATTGAGCTTTTTGTTCAACTGTTTTACAAAACTGTTTTGCAACTTTATAGTTTACATCAGCCTCAATCAATATTTTTCTGAGCTGCCTTGCTGCTTCATGAATCTCACTCTTTGTAAGTTTGCCGCGTTTGCTCAGGCGTCTGAAAGTTTCTAAAAGTTTATCACTTAGTTTGTTGAACATACTTATAAGATAATAGTTTTATTGCCGTTTTTGTCAACAGGATTTAACAGATAGAATCGATCTGCCTATAAATTTATCCAGATCCGTAGGCAGGCATGATTCCGTTCCGAATTTTTCTTCTGCCAGGTCCGATGCTCTTCCATGAATCCACGTTCCTAATATGGATGCCTGTTCGGGCGGCATTCCCTGAGCAGACAGTCCCGCAACAATTCCTGTCAGGTAATCGCCGCTTCCGCCTTTTGCAAGTGCAGGTCCTCCGGTGCTGTTTATCCAGACATGATTTTTGCCGGCAATTACGGTTCTTGCGCCTTTTAAAATAACCGTTGCATTGATATCGCCGGATAGTTTTTTGGCGTAATCTATTCGATTATTTTGAATTTCTGCCACGGGCTTGTTTATCAGTCTGGCAAATTCACCCGGATGAGGTGTTATTATTAGATCCCCGTTATGTCTTTTGAGCTGATTGATATCTGTACTGTTTAGTCCGTCCGCATCTATTATTTTTGTGACAGACGTCAGCAGAACAGACCGGAGCAGCGCTCTTGTGGCCATTGTGACGGAAAGTCCGGGACCAACAGCCAGAGCCGTTTTCCCGTCAAGTAAAAGCGGCAGTCTTCTTATTGCATCAAAGGAAATTGAACCATTCTCTTCCGGAAGAGGCAAACTCATTGCCGAGATTACGGTTGATCCGAACGGATTGCTGAGCGATTGCGGAATAGCGCAGCTCACAAGTCCTGTCCCGACTCTGAGTGCTGCATTGGCAGACATGATTACAGCTCCTGATTTTCCTCTCGATCCGCCGATAATCAACAGATGACCAAAATCTCCTTTGTGGCTGTCGGGTTCTCTTGCGGGAATTTGAGGCAGATCATTCTGCTCGACAAAATCTATGTCTGATTTCGCTTTAGCTATAATTGAATTTGGTATTCCAATATCTTCAACAAAAATTTTACCTGCATATTTAAATCCGGGAGAACTGAAAATACCTGCTTTGGCTACCTGATAGGTAACGGTTATGACAGCCTTTATTGCTATTCCGTTGGGTGCTCCCGATATACCGTTGATTCCTGACGGGATGTCACAGCTTATAATCGGTTTTCCCGTTCTATTTAGTTCTTCTATAATTTTTGCGTAAAACCCTGAGACAATACGCGAAAGTCCTGTACCGAATATTGCATCAACAATGATATCCGAAGAATCTATATATCCGGAATAGTTTTCTTTGTCTGTTATATTTACTCCGCATGCGTCCGCAAGCAGCAATTCTTTGTTTGTCAATTCATCCATTTTAGCCGGATCAATAATCAAAGCATCCACTTTATAACCGTAGTTGGCAAGATAACGTGAAGCCACGAGACCGTCTCCTCCGTTGTGACCCGATCCGCATGCAACAAATATTCTGCATTTAGGATAGTGATCGGCAATTGTTCTTGCCGTAGCGCTTCCTGCGTTTTCCATTAAAATTTGTTGATCTATTCCTAATTTTATGGTGTCCGAATCCATAATTCTTACATCTTCCGGAAGGTATATCTTCATAATATCCTCTGTATGCAATTTACTTTTTGCTATGTTTGCTTTTTGCTGTAAGGAGATTATCATTTTTGCAGCAAAGCGTCAAGAGATTGCATCTAAAAAATGGAGTTGACTTGTATAACAAAACTGATAAAGAAGAACAAACCCTGTTAAAATATCTTACCTGCTGCGGTATTGCCGGTAGAAGAAAACTCCTGTCTACCATATTGGACGGCAAGATAAGTGTAAACGGAAAAATCATCAGAGAGAGCGGATATATCGTTGCAGCAAATGATGTTGTGCATTATGAAGGATTGAAAACAGATAAGAAAAAATTGATCTATTTTGCATTCAACAAACCTGTTCGCGTTGTAACGACACTTCATGATGACAGGGGAAGAAAAACTGTGGCCGATTTTTTTGCCGGTATGTCGAGATTGGTTCCGGTGGGAAGACTGGATTACATGTCCTCGGGGCTTTTAATAATGACAAATGATGGAAATCTGATGCACAAGCTTATGCATCCGAGATATGAGGTCCAAAAGGAATATGATATTTTGATTGATAAAATTCTTCCAAATGATATAATTGGCCTTCTTGGCAGAGGTATTGAGATTGACGGCAGAAAGACGGCGCCATGCAGAGTCGTTGTTAAAAATTGCATAAAAAATGAAGGAGTTGGTTCGATGCTTATATCAATGACTCTCCATGAAGGAAGGAATAGAGAGATACGTAAAATGATGGAACATGTCCATGCAAATGTTATTTCGCTGAAACGTATCAGATACAAAAATATTTTTTTGAATAATTTGCCATTCGGCAGTTATAGGGAGCTTACAAAACGGGAAGTCGATGGATTACGGGAAAATTTGTTCTAAGGGGGGAATAAGTGTCAACTGAAATTGTAGTAAGTTCAAATCCGTTTTCAACAAGAATTGCCAGAATTAGAGAGGGAGAGCTCATCAGATACAATGTGTCTGTATCCGATGAGGATGTTGGAAATATTTATAAAGGCGTTGCACGCAATATAGTACCAAGTATGGAGGCGGCATTCATTGATATCGGCTTAGAAAAAGATGCATTTCTATGCACATCGGATCTCTATATTACGCCGGATGATTTTTATCTTTTTGCACTTTCGCATTACGACGAAGAGAGATTTCTTAAATTCAAAAAAGACAGCTTTGGAAGACCTGTACATATCAAAGATGTTATACAGAAAGGGCAGTCGGTCATTGTTCAGGTGGTTAGACCGCAATCACGCGATAAGGGACCCAGAGTATCGACATATCTTACCATACCCGGGAGATATATAGCGCTTCTTCCCAAATCGACAAATATCGGGGTTTCAAAAAAGATAAAAAATCCGGAAAAAAGAAGAGCATTGTATAAGCTTTTAGAGAAGTACCAGGAAGATGATATAGGTATGATAGCAAGAACAGCCTCGGCAGATGCAACTGAGAATCAAATTATCGAGGATATCAGGGATTGCCTGAGAATATACAGATATACAAAAACCGCAGCCATAGATAATCCTGCTCCTACACTGCTTTATAGAGAGAACAATTTTGTTATAAGAGAGCTGCGTGATAATATCAAGCCCATAGATACGATTGTTGTAGATGATTCATCTGTTTTCAGACAAATTTCAAGTTTAAGCTGGATAAATGCGAAAATAAAAATGTATAGCGACCCCGAACCTGTTTTTGATGTTTACGGCATATCAAAAAAAATACCTGAGCTGTATGCCAGAAAGCTGCTTCTAAAATCAGGGGGCAGTATTATAATAGAGGAAACCGAAGCATTGGTTGCAATTGATGTAAATAGTGGAAAAACTGTAGGCAAATCGTTGGAAGAGATGATTTTTATGACCAATATGGAAGCAGCCGAGCTGATAGCTATGCAGGTGAAACTGCGTAATCTCGGAGGAATAATTATCATAGATTTTATCGATATGGCAGATAATGGTCACAAACAGAGCGTTGTCGAGCATTTAAAAGAGCAGATGACTGACGATAGGCTTAAATATCGTGTTAATGAAATTTCAACTCTTGGTCTGGTCGAAATGACAAGAAAACGTACATTCGGATCGCTGTCGGAGATAACGGGAATGCAGTGTCCGATTTGTAACGGTTCAGGCAGATTGAAATCTCCGGAGAGTATAGCTTCCGATATTTTTGAGGAAATTAGAAGGCTTGTTCTGTTTAATTCGCATCAGAATCTGTATGTTGAGGCTGCAGTACCGGTTGCTAAGCTTGTTTCTTCGTTAAAGATCAAAAATGTTATTGTGAAGTCAAATGATAAATGGAAAGAAAAATATTCTGTCAGATTAACTGAAGCTAAAAAACCCGCATAGGAGACTTGAATGATAAACCGCTATACACTGACAAAAATGGGCAAAATCTGGGGTAGAAAAAATCGCTACGATGCATGGCTCAAAGTGGAGCTGGCTGCACTTCAGGCTCAGGCTGAGCTTGGAATGATATCTAAAAATGATTATGAGAAAATTAGAAGAAAGGCACGATTTGATATTGACCGTATCGATGAGATTGAAAAGGAGACGCGCCACGATGTTATTGCATTTTTGAGCTCGGTAAGAGAAAATCTTTCTGAGGAAGGAAGACTTGTTCATTATGGGATGACGAGTTCGGATACGATAGATACGGCTAATGCTATTATATTGACACAGGCTGCAGAGATTATCGATTCTGATATAAGGATGCTTATGGGTTCGCTAAAAAGTCAGGCATGCAGATATAAATTGCTGCCGATGGTGGGCAGAACGCACGGAATACACGCTGAACCGATAAGTTTGGGGCTTGTTTTTGCGCTGTGGTATGCTGATATGAATCGCAACCTGTCAAGAATTGAAAGAATTAAAGATATTGTGGCTGTTGGAAAAATTTCCGGAGCGGTGGGAACATATGCTCATCTTGCTCCGCAGATTGAGAAAAGGGCTTGCGAAATTCTAAATTTGAAGCCGGCTTCAATCTCCAATCAGATAGTTCAGCGGGACCGACATGCAGATTATCTGTGTACACTGGCAATAATTGCCTCAACAATTGAGAAGATAGCAACTCAGATAAGGCATTTTTCGAGAACAGAGGTTTCTGAAGCGGAAGAGTTTTTTCATAAAGGGCAAAAAGGTTCTTCAGCCATGCCTCACAAAAGAAACCCGGTCTTATCCGAAAATCTTTGCGGTTTGTCAAGAATTGTTAAAGCAAATGCTATGGTGGGACTTGATAATGTAGCTCTTTGGCATGAAAGGGACATAAGCCATTCTTCAGCAGAACGCATTGTGCTTCCGGATAGTTCCACACTAATAGATTTTATGCTTAACAGGTTGAATGATATAATAACGAATATTATGATTAACGAGGCAGGTATTGAAAAAAATCTTAATTTAACGAACGGACTAATCTATTCTCAATCGGTGCTGCTTAGGCTTATAGATAAAGGAGTGGACAGAGAAAAGGCTTATAGATGGGTGCAGTCTGATGCCATGAACAGCAGATATAATTTTAAGGAGGCGGTTATGAAAAACAAAAATATTGCCGAATATTTAAGCAACGAAGAACTTGCATCGGTATTTGATCCGCAAAGCCAGCTTATTTATGTTGATTATATCTTTAATAATGTTTTTAAGGACAGTAAAGAATGAAGGTAAGTACATTATTTCTGTTATCTGTTGCGCCGCTGTTTCTTGCGAACGGATGCGTTGCTGTTGTCGGTGGTGCTGTAGGGGCAGCTGCAGGATATGAGGCGCATAAGGCGGGGTATAGAGTCAACATAACAAAAGAAGTGCAGGGGCGAAAGCCGCAGACTGTAAAAAACCAAAAATAAGAGGCATATATTGTGAAATTATCAGAGAATTCATTGATTGTCCTGTCAAGCAGATATCTCAAGCGGGACGAGAAAGGAAATACAGTTGAGAAACCGGAAGAGCTTATAGAAAGAGTGGCAAAAAATATAGCCGAAGCCGATAAAATATATAAGCAGGACTCTGCTTTATCGGAGAAACAATTTTATAGAGTGATGAGCAATTTGGATTTTCTGCCGAATTCTCCAACGCTTATGAATGCCGGAAGGTCGCTGCAGCAGCTGTCGGCCTGCTTTGTTTTGCCGATTGATGACTCCATGGTAAGCATTTTTGATGCTGTAAAATATACTGCGCTCATACATCAATCAGGGGGCGGAACCGGATTTTCGTTTTCAAGACTGCGTCCCAAAGGTGATATTGTAAGATCTACAATGGGGGCATCTTCGGGGCCTGTTTCTTTTATGAAGGTCTTTAATGCGGCTACTGAAGCTGTAAAACAGGGCGGTACAAGGCGCGGAGCCAACATGGGAATTCTGCGTGTTGATCATCCGGATATTAAAGAGTTTATCGATTGCAAAGTAAAAGAGGGCGAAATTTCCAACTTTAATATATCTGTTGCGCTGACAGATCTGTTTATGGATAAAATCGGTAAGCAGGATGACAGCTACAACCTTATAAATCCGCACACCGGAAAGATTGCAAAGCAATTATCAGCGAATAAGATTTTGGAAAATATTACCCGGCATGCATGGGCAAACGGTGAACCCGGCATAGTGTTTATCGACAGGATTAATGCCAAACATCCTATAAGTAAGGAGATAGAGGCCACAAATCCATGCGGCGAACAGCCTCTTTTGCCTTATGAATCATGTAATTTGGGCTCTATAAATCTGACAAACTTTGTTAATGAAGGGCAGGTTGATTACGACAGACTTGGAGAGATTGTTGACATCGCAGTACATTTTCTTGACAATGTCATTGATATGAACAGATATCCGTTAAAACAGATTGATGAAACAACGAAAAAATATAGAAAAATAGGGCTTGGCGTTATGGGATTTGCGGATATGCTTATAACAATGAATATTGCCTATAACTCCGATGAAGCAATTACTCAAGCTGAAAATATTATGAAATTTGTAGATGAAAGATCCAAAAAAGCCTCTATGGCGCTGGCGGAAATAAGGGGAACGTTTCCTGAATGGAAAAATTCGAAGTGGAAAAAAGCAGGTGTAAAGTTGAGAAATGCGACCACAACTACGATCGCCCCTACTGGAACAATCTCAATGATAGCCGATACATCAAGCGGTATAGAGCCTAATTTTTCTCTTGCTTATGCCAAGAATGTACTGGACGGGAAAAGGCTTTACTATGTGAATAAATATTTAAAAAAGGCATTGGGGAAACTGTATTCAGAATCGCTTCTTGATAAAATAATTATTGAAGGGCTTCAGAATATAGACATTATACCCGAAAAGATTAAAAAGGTTTTTGTAACATCTGCCGATTGCTCGGTCAAAAATCATATAAAGATACAGGCGGCATTTCAAAAATATGTTGATAATGCGGTTTCCAAGACAATCAATATGCCCAATAAAGCTACGATTGAGGATGTAAAACAGGCATATCTTCTTGCCTATAATTCCGGATGCAAAGGGCTGACTGTATATCGGGACGGTTCAAGAAGCATTCAGGTACTCAGCAGCAGAGAGAGTGATTCAGCCAAAACAAAGCCGCTTGAAAGGGAAAATATTCTTAATGGATTTACCGAAAAGCTTAAAACAGGAAGAGGATCGTTATATGTGACGGTTAATGTTGATAAAAGCGGTACACCGATTGAGATTTTTACAAATATCGGTAAATCGGGCGGAGATACTGCAGCATTGTCTGAGGCAATTGGAAGGCTGATATCTATCGCTCTTCAGAATGGAGTTTCGCTTGATAAGATTGTTATGACATTGATGAATATAACCGGTGCTCAGTCTGTTTGGGACAACGGACGACTTATAAAGTCGGTGCCCGATGCAATTGCCAAGGTGCTTAAGGCCCATTTTCTTAACGGAAAAATATTGGGAGACGGAAAGACGTTGTATGAGGAATGTCCGGAATGCGGAGGGACGCTTGAGTTTCTTGAAGGATGTGCGGTATGCAAATCATGCGGATTTTCAAGATGCAGTTGAGTGATATGGATAATCAACTCAGCGAGCTTTTGCGTGGAAGTGTCGATGTTGCTGAGAGAACGGAACTAAAGAACAGACTCAAAAGGTCGGCGGAATCGAAGATTCCGCTTATTGTAAAAGCCGGTTTTGACCCTACCGCACCTGATCTTCATCTTGGCCATACTGTACTGCTTAATAAACTTCATCAGTTTCAAAAATTTGGACACAGGATTATTTTTGTTGTGGGAGATTTTACTGCGCTCATAGGTGATCCTACCGGAAAGAGCGGCTTGAGACCGCCCTTATCGGAAGATCTGATTAAGCAGAATGCAGAAACATATACACAGCAGGCATACAAGATTCTTGATCCGGATAAAACGGAAGTAAGATATAATAGTAGTTGGCTTGGAATATTATCCTCAAACGATATAATAAAATTGATGACAAGTATGACTGTTTCCAGAATGCTTGAACGAGATGATTTTAAAAGGCGATTTAAAAGTGAAAAGGCAATCTATCTGCATGAGATGCTTTACCCGCTTCTTCAGGGATATGACTCTGTTGCCATAAAAGCGGATATAGAATTGGGAGGAACCGATCAGCTTTTTAATCTTCTTGTAGGCAGATCTCTTCAAAAACTGCACAATCAGAAGCCTCAAATTGTAATGACTCTACCGCTTTTAGAAGGAACGGACGGCAAAAACAAGATGAGTAAATCACTTGGCAATTATATAGGAATAACTGAAGATCCTAATACTCAATTCGGCAAGACAATGTCAATTCCGGATGAAATAATGTGGAGATATTTTACGCTTGTAAGCAGTTTTGACGGTAATCGTATTTCTGAGCTTAAATCTGATGTTGCAAATAATAAAATTGGTATGAAAGAGGCAAAAGAGACGCTTGCCTATGATATTGTGGAGCGATTTTGGGGTAAAGATAAGGCGCATGATGCTAAACTTTATTTCAATCAGCTTTTTTCCAAGGGACAAGTGCCCGAGAATATAGAGCAAATAGATGTCAAATTTGATGCAGATCTGGAGCTTGCAACATTGCTGAGAGATGTTGGATTGACAAAAAGCCGCAGCGAAGCAAAAAGAAAAATAAGAGAAGGCGCTGTTCGGATAGACGGCAATAAAATAGAACTGCTTCCCAAATCCGCGCAGACCATCGTAATCAAGCTGGGGAAAAAGATTATTAAGGTAAACTTTGTTTGAGGAGGCCGGTTGGGCATTCTTTTAGCAATTGATATTGGCAACAGCAATACGGTTGTCGGGTTGTTTGAGAATGATAATCTTAAATTGACAGTAAGATGGCAAACCGATATAGCTGAAACCGAAGATGAGCTTCAGATGAAGTTTAGCTATCTTGTCAATAAATATAATATAGGACATGTGGATGATGCTATTATAGGAAGCGTAGTGCCCGATGCTGAAGTAACTCTCAGCCGCGCGGTCGGTGATTTTTTTTCAATCGCAAAACCTATGATTGTGAAACCGGGCATAAAAACCGGCATAAAAATTTTGTATGATGATCCTAAAGAGGTCGGTGCAGATAGAATTCTTAATGCAATAGCAATTTTCAGCGAATTTCACAAACCATCGATTGTTGTAGATTTCGGTACAGCTATAACCTTTGATATTGTTTCAGGGGCAGGTGACTATCTCGGTGGAATTATTGCTCCCGGTATACATATTGCAAGTTTTGCTCTGTTCTCCAAAACCGCAAAACTGCCGCATGTATCATTTGGTCCGCCTGCATCAATAGTGGGGAAAAATACAATTGACAGTATCAAATCAGGACTCTACTATGGTTACGGAGCTATGATTGACGGTTTGATAAAAATGGTTATCGAAGATCTGAATTTTGGTCAGTGTATAGTGGCATCTACAGGAGGTCAGGCCGGAGTATTTTCCGATTGTTCCAAAATGATAAAATATGACAGACCGAATTTGACACTGACCGGCTTAAAAATCTTATATGAGCGTAACAGGTAAAATTTTTATATGTCTGAAAAACTGAAAATTGTTGTTGTTGGGACGGGAGCATGGGGTAACGCCATTGCAAAACTTTTATACAAAAAATTTCAATTACAGGAAAACAGAATTTTTTTGCTTGCCAGATCAAAAGACAGACTTCAGAATATAATCAAAAAAATCGGGCATGATACCGGTTTTTGCAGCATACTTACTGCAGATAACAGGATTTTGGAAGATGCCGATGCCGTAATCCTGGCAATTCCAACCATATATCTGAAACATACTGCAGATAAACTCAGGCATCTCATTGCAGACAAGCCGATTTTGAATACATCCAAAGGCATAGAAAAAGGATTTTATTTCGCACATGACATATTGGCCGAATCTATTGCCATGCCGTTTGAGCGGTTCTGTCAGCTATCCGGTCCGAATTTCGCACAGGAGGTATCAATTTTTCTTCCCACCGCATCGGTAGTAGCTTCAAAAAATGAGCGTCTTGCAATTTTTTTTCAGGAAATACTTTCATGCGAGTCGTTTCGGGTTTACAGGTCGGGTGATCCGCTTGGTCTGGAGCTTGCAGGAGCATTGAAAAATATATACGCAATTGCCAGCGGAGTATCAGATGGACTGCAGCTTGGCAATAACAGCAGAGCTGCTATTCTCACCAGAGCATTAGCAGAAATAAGACGTATAGGAAATCTGTTTAATGTAAAGCAGGAAACACTTCTCGGGCTTTCAGGAGTGGGGGATCTTTTTCTAACATCCACAAGCAGGCTAAGCAGAAACTATAGAGTTGGGCTTGCTCTGGCAAAAGAGGAGCAGATTGATTTGGGAGAAGCGATAGCGGAAGGAGTATGGAGCGTCAAATCGCTTGTCATATTTGCAGAGTCTCATGATTTATATATTCCAATCGCAAAGACAGTTTATCAACTTATTTATGAAGGTGAGAAGCCGTATGAAGCGGCTATGAATTTAATGCACCGACCGTTAAAAAGGGAGGATTCATGAAGTTAAAAGTAGTTGGAGCATCTCAGGACACATTAAACAGACTAAAAAATCGCCTTAGAGAAAGACTGAATAGTCCGGAAGTCTTTAGCAAGGCTGTTTATAAGGATCCGCTTTTTATTAAATTTGTCAAACTGGTTACGGAAAGTGCGCATAATTTGACATTTTTTTCTTTGCCTCAGTCCGAATTTTTTGAGCGTATGTATAGAATGTACAGTATTATAAAAAGCAGGCAGAAAAACAAATTAACCGTTCGGGCTTATTCTGAATTCGGTCTTTCTCAGATCTATACCTTAACCGATGACATGCCGTTTTTAGTTCACAGTCTTATCAATTATGCGAAAAAGCACGGATTTTCCGTCCGTTTTATATTGCATCCGATTTTAAATATAAAATACGATAAAGATGGAAGTCTTGTTGATATTAATTTGCCTACAGAAGGCAAGCGGCTGTTTTCTGCTGTTTATATAGAAATAACAGGGATACTGAAAACAGAAAAGATAGTCAAAGATGTCAAACAACTGTTTTCTTCTCTTGATGCTGCCGTGTCTGATTTTGATGAGATGAAAAATCGTCTTAAAACTATTATGAAGCAGTTTCAAAACTATCCGAAAATCAAAGGAGATGAAATCAGTTTTCTAAACTGGCTGCTTGACGACAATTTTATTTTTCTTGGATACAGATTTTATGAGATTGATCCGGGTGATAATGGATATATACGGGCATGCGACGATGCGCTTGGGATATCGAAGCTGCATGATTCCAAATACCGCGATAAATGTTTTTTGAAAAATATTGATAATGATATTGTTGAAAGAATTACAAATGACAATCCGCTCACAATAGACAAAACAAATTCTTATAGTCCGATTGAGAGAAGAGAACCTATGGATTTTATAGGAATTGCAAAATATGATGATGCTCAAAAACTTATAGGAAGATCTGTTTTTCTGGGAATATTTTCAAATAAAGCACAAACCGAACAGCCTTCATCCATGCCCATTCTTAGAAATAAGTTAAAAAAGATTGTATCGGAACGCAACCTGATTGTCGGATCTCACGACTACAGAGAAACGGTGGGGGTTTTCAACAGTATTCCTAAAAATGAACTGTTCCTGACTGATGTTTCCAGTTTGAAGGAATTGATCGATCTTATTGTTATGGAGGATCCTCTGAGACAGGTCAGCGTGTTTGTACAGCCTAATCTTTCAGCTCGGGGACTTTCTATCATAGTTATATTTGAGCAGCATCTTTACAGCGAAGATGTTGTAAAACGAATAACGGAGTATCTCAAGAATCATCTTGCTGCCGATACGGTTGATTATAATGTCTATTTCAGAGTATTTGGTCTTGTAAGAATTCATTACTACTTCAATTTTCACAAACCTGTTGCGCATATCATTGATCTGCCTCATACGGAAGAGGTGCTTGCGGAAATATTGGAGAGCTGGCATCAGAGGCTTGTTGTACTGATAAGAGACCGGTTCAAGGAAGGTTCCGACAAAATAATCGACAGATATTCAAATGCATTTGATAATGAATATCAAAATTGTACGGAGCCTCTGGAAGCGATAGAGGACATAAAGGTATTGTATGAATTTGTCTCTTCTCCTTCAGTTATTTTTGATGCCGATAAACTTACAATTAAAATTTATTCGACATCGAAGATAAGATTGGCGGAAATTGTTCCTATACTTTCAAATATGAATCTTATTGTAATTGATGAAGCATTGCATAAGGTCCATCTGAGCGAAGGCGATATTTACATTCAAAAGCTTGATATAAAAATTCCTGATGCTGCCGATAATGTGGAGAATGAGATCGTTGCCGCTACAATAGAGAATGCGTTAAAAAATCTTGTGGATAATGACAGTCTGAACAGACTGACTCTTTACGGACTAAACTATAAACAGATAGATCTTATAAGAGCGGGCCGAAATTATCTGATTCAACTTTTAGGGTACAGCTCATCAACAATTGATGCCATTTTAACAACTCATCCTAAATTTGCATCGCTCCTGATTGATTATTTTAGTAATCGGTTTGACCCGGATCTTACCAGCAGAAATACCGAGCAGCTTAAAGAGGGACTTGGAGAATATCTGGACGGGTTAAAAGAGCTCAAAGAGGATATTATATTAAGGTCAATAATGGCTATCTTTTTAGCCATGGTACGAACGAACTATTTCAAAAAGGATACTGCGGGGTATTATCTGTCTTTCAAGATTACACCCGGCGATATTCTGTTCATCAGGCACCCTGTTCCGCTTTATGAAATTTATGTTCATTCCTATAGCACTGACGGCATTCATCTTCGCGCCGATATGGTCAGCAGAGGAGGAATACGTTACAGCGACAGACCTGATGATTTTAGAACGGAAATTCTCGGTCTTATGAATACACAGGTTGCGAAAAACAGCATTATTGTTCCGTCGGGATCAAAGGGAGGATTTGTCATAAGGCACAAAGTGACAGAGGATATGGCCGAGCAGATAAAAAACTCTTATTCTACACTTATGAGAGGCATGCTTGATATAACCGACAACATTGTGAAAGGAAAGATAGTTCATCCTGATGATTGCGTGATATACGATGGAGATGATCCTTATCTTGTCGTTGCCGCAGATAAAGGTACCGCATGGTTATCAGACAGAGCGAACGAAATCTCAGCCGAATACGGTTTCTGGCTGCATGATGCATTTGCGAGCGGAGGAAAATACGGATACGATCATAAAAAGGAAGGAATAACCGCAAGAGGTACTTTTGAATCTGTCAAATGGCACTTCAAGGAAGCCGGAATCGACTTTAATAAGCCGTTTACTGTTGCAGGCATTGGCGATCTGTCAGGAGATGTATTTGGAAACGGAATGATCTGCAGCGACAAAATTAAACTTATTGCGGCATTTAATAATCTTCATATATTTCTTGATCCTAATCCCGATCCTTCTATAAGCTTCAATGAACGAAAGAGAATGTTTGCCCTTCCCCGCTCATCCTGGAGTAACTATAATTCATCGTTAATTTCTACCGGAGGAGGGGTTTTTTCAAGAAAATTGAAATCAATTAAACTTTCAAGCCAAATAAAAAAGGCTCTCGGTACAGATGAGGACAATGTCAACGGTGAACGTCTCATCCAGATTATCTTGTCGGCTCCGGTTGATCTCCTGTATAACGGCGGTATAGGGACATATATTAAAGATGTTAGAGAATCGAATGGTAAAGTCGCCGATCATGCAAATGATGCTTGCAGAATTACAGCCGATAACGTTAGGGCAAAGGTTATCGGTGAAGGAGGAAACCTCGGCATTACAATGGCTGCGCGGCAGAAGCTTGCAGCGCGAGGTGTAAGAATTAATACCGATGCAGTTGACAATTCCGGAGGAGTGAACCTTTCCGATCATGAGGTTAATCTCAAGATTCTTTTTAAACCGTTAATGGAAAAAGGTGAATTGGATTTAGCGGAAAGAAACAGACTGCTGAATGATGTCAAGGATGCAGTGATAGATGATGTTTTGTTGGACAACAAGCTGGTAAATTTCATGCTTTCGCTGGAAGAAAAAAGAATAAAACATGAAAAATATCTATATTTTTTGAATCTTACAGCTTCGAAAGTCGTAGGCCGCAAGCCGAATATTCCGGTTACTCGCCCTGAGCTTTCCGTTGTCTCTGCCTATGAAAAAATCTATCTAAAAAAGCTGATAGCCGATAGTGATATCTGCAAATTACCTCTGTCCAAGTATTATCTAAAAGACTATTTTCCAAGGGAAATAACAGATAAGTTTAATAATGCGGTGTCTAATCATATTTTAAAAGACTCAATAATATCAACAAAAATTTCAAGCCGCATCGTAAATTTTTCGGGCGCTGCTTCTATAGGTTATCTTAGCAGGATTACATCAAAAGATGATATTCAGATCATAAAACTGCTCTTATTGTTAGATGCACTGTTTGACCTGCATAATTCCTATTATGATCTTATTGATCGGGAAGATTCCGTGAATTTGGTTGTTGCTTATGAAAGCAAAATTGAAATTTTACTGAAAGAAGCTGTTTTAAATGATGTTGACGTTCTCTTAACTGAGAAACAGATAGTCAACCTCAAGAAGAAGTTGGTCGGTTTCTTAAAACCGCTGGGAATATTTAAAGAGAACCAACCGTTTATAAACTATCTCGAAAACGACCATATAGCCAATTTCCCTGCTGTGCTGAACATATCGAAAAATCTTGGAATGTCTGTCGAAACTGCATCAGAATCATTACTCAAAATATATGATGCGTTTAATTTTGACGGCATAAAAAAGAGTCTTGATAATATAGAGCTTTTAAATGACTGGGATTACCAGCTTGCATGGCAAATCAGAAAGCAGCTGAATAGATGTATGATTATGATTTCCAATATAGCAAAGGAAAAGTTCGATTCCGACATAAAACGATGCTTGAAGTGCGATCTCGGCAACTTGATAAAAAAAGAGACGGGGCTGCTGCCTGAAACTATGGATAATCTGCATCCGATTTTGGTTGTTGTAAACAATATTGTCGAGATTATTGAAAATTTTAAATGAGCAATGGTTAAATCCGCAAATAACCTGAAAAATATGATGGCTGCAACCATTCCGAGACAGCATGGTGCATGGTTTTCACTTTTTGCCTGTTTTATGCTCGGTTTGATAGTGGCGTATCAGGTTAATTTTAAATCTTTCTTGCTGCTGATATCGGTAGTTGCCGGATTCTTGCTGAGATACAGTCTGTCTGAAACAATAAAGGCACCTCGTAAATTCAGTTTCTTTGTTATTCCTATCCTTTTCTATTTTGTAATTCTTGCTGTAGCGGGTCTGCCTTTGCTGTTTTATTATAATTTGATTATACTTATTCCTCTCGGCGTACTTCCTGCTGTTTCCGTCTTGTCTTATTTCTATTTTGAAAAAATTGGAAAAGCAAATAGTTTAGGTTCGGAAATTATGGGGATGCTCGGTATAGCTGCCGTATCGCCGGCTTCCTATTATGCGGCATCGGGAAAATTTACTGCTGCCGCCGCGGGTATCTGGATTGTTTCGGCACTCTTTTTTCTCTGTTCGGTTTTTATTGTGAGATATCTTGTCAGAGGCAGATTATGGCATAAGAAAATGTCGGAATATATCAAATCCATATCATCGCCTTTTGCCTTTTGCCTTTTTTCTGTAGTTATCGTATATCTTCTCGGCAGGTTTACGAACATTCTTCCCCGTTATGCATTTATTTCACTTGTCCCGTCGCTGTTCATACTTATTGGGCTGTCGATTGCAAAAAAAAGATCGAGCATAAGAAGAATAGGACTTATTTCTACTGCAAATGTCATTATTTTTGTAATTTTGTCTGCTGTAAGTTTTCTGTAGTAAGTATGGTGAAAAAAAGAGAGCCGTTTCCTGAGATTCCGGATCTTTATCAAATGGTATATGAGCTTATAACTTATATACCAAAAGGAAGAGTTTCAACATATGGAGCCGTTGCGGAAGCCCTTGGCGATAAGACGGCCGCAAGAGCAGTAGGAAAAATTCTATCGGAGAACAGCAATCCTGAGCTTTATCCATGCTATAAAATCGTTTATTCCGATGGTGCAGTAGGAAATTATCGACTCGGCGGAGTGACTGAAAAATCAAGACTCTTGAGTGCCGATGGTATAAAAATCTCAGATGACGGAATCATAGATCTTAAAAGATATTTTTTTGGCAATTTTGTATCTGATAAACCGTTAGCAAGGCTGCATGAATATCAGGATCGTTTTATGCCGGAGATAGAATCTATCGGTTCTGCAATCCGGACTGTCGGCGGCGTTGATGTTTCGTATTCCGGAGATTCCAAAAATGCTGTTGCCGTTTATACACTGTTTGATTTTAAAATGAATAAGATGCTTGATTATACTATTCAATCGGACAAGATCTGCTTCCCATATATTCCGAGCTATCTTTCATTCAGGGAATTGCCGATCTTGTCTAAGTTGATAGAGAAAGCAGAGCTCGGTAAAAAGTCGGCGGATGTTGTTCTGGTTGACGGCAACGGCCTGATTCATCCGAGAAATTCAGGCGTTGCCTCTATGCTTGGAGCTGTTTGCGGTATAAAAACCATAGGTGTTGCAAAATCGCTTCTTTGCGGAACAGCGGGAGACGATAATTTTATAAGAATGAATAATAAAGTTATAGGCAAGAGAATAACCAAAGGCTTTAAGCCTGTTTTTGTTTCGGCCGGCTGGAAAACAGACCTGAGCGAAGCAGCTTCAATTGTATCAGAGATGATGATCCGTCGTCTGCCTGAACCTTTGCGCATGGCGCATATCTTATCAAAATCTCTTATGGCAAATTAGTGCATAAAAAGCGCATAAAAGCTTTTTAGTATATTTTGATATATAGCATAGAGGCGTTACGAATGCAATCAAACAAATTTTTTTGAATCTGCATATTTCAAATAATTTCTAATTTAGTGCACAATGAGACAGTTGCACAATAAGCATCGTATCCGCAAAAGCGCATTGAGAATTCCAATTTTTTGAAGTTTTGCCCTTTATTTGACTTCCCTGCGGGCTTTACAACCATAGTATCTATGGCACTTCTATCTGAATCCGTGTAGTGTTTGGGCTAATCGGGAAAAAGAGCGGCTTAAAAACCGTGGCCTTGGCGGCTCAATTTATTTTTGCCTTCTGTGATCCGCATGGAACTTTTAGAGATACCTTTGTTTTTAATCAACAACAGAAAAATAAGCCTGTCGGTTTTAGTTGATACGGATAAAATCAAGGAGTTTTGTCAAATGTTTATCCTGTGAAATGCTCCATATATTTCGTCGGGGCAAAAACACGACCCCGAGATGCGCACTGATGGTACCCCCGCGAAGTTTCTTCACATATTCTAATTGTAGTCGTTTGATCTGCATAAGGTTCAAACTCTAATAAAGCACGAAATGCTTGGGGAGGCTGCCAAGTCTTTAAAACTTCATCAGGCAAGCGTTTAGCATATGTACTAAGTTTGCGATAAGCAATGTCTTCTAAGCAGAATCGTAATTCGAGGCATGCATATCTTAATAAAGAATCATCATTTGTCGATAACATGTCATTTGCACGCTTCAAACAACTTCTTTTATCGAATAAGATAGTCATTTTTTATTACAATCAACGTCTAAGCTCACCTGCCGCTATGGAGCGTAGCGGAATATCGGTCAGGTTGAGCGTTTTGTTCGGCGTCATGGGCACCGATGACTCGCAGTGGTTTAATACGCCCAGGCATTCTGCTTGAATAGTTCCACCTCTTTCGGTTGAATTACTTCTTCAGTTTCGCTTGCATCTGCAACGACGATCTTCGTGACTTCCATCGCCTCCTTCAGTGCATCGTTGGAAATCCAGCCACATTCCCACAACGGCGGTGCCTCTCCGTTCACTATTTGGCAAATAGGCTCATCGCTTTCGAACTCGATGCCAACCGCACTAGGCTTGATAACCCGCTGCAACCACACTTCGAGATAGCCGTTGTGCGGAACGCGCGCCATCTTATCCCGCACTTTCGTCCACAGGCGTAACTTATCGTCACTCTGTGCAAGTGAAATCAAATGGCTCAAGATTCCGGCTACAGCAGGGAACGTCGCCGGAGACACAAACGCGATGTCAGTTGCGATGGCGACCTGCACGTCCAAGTCGCCGGGAGTCTCATCTTGTTTAGAAATACTTGTATGAAACTCACTTACCAATCTTCTGAGAGCTCCGCTATTCGGAAACCGTTGCCCAAAAGAATGCAATCTCAAGAGCTGTTTTTGAATGGTCTTCGCATTTGCAGTTCCGAGATCTTGAAGCTCAATGCCAGCTAGCTTGTCCGAGATCGGAAGAGCGTCGTGTAGGGAAAGAGTGTAGATCTCGGTGGTCGCCGTATCATTAAAAAAAAAATTGTTATTTTTCATCCTTTCATATAACTGATTAGATGTATTGTCAATGCCCCTCACGTCTTCACCCGTCCACGCTCGTGTCGTGT
>CAJVZA010000022.1 GCA_913009315.1 uncultured Hippea sp. | reverse complement strand
AAAAGTTGTTAATAAAAGCGATAAGATCCCTGTCGTAATTGGGCCATATTCTCCGGCAGTAAAGGTGGGAAATACGTTATTTGTATCAGGCCAAATTCCTAAAGAACCTGAAACCGGAAATATAGTAGAGGGAGATGTGCAAAAGCAGACTAAACAAATATTAGAGAACCTAAAGATGCTTTTAGGGTTATATTCCGTTGCTTTGAAAAATGTGGTAAAAACAACTGTATTTTTAAAAGATATGAATGATTTCACCAAATTTAATCAAATATATGCGGAATATTTTACAGAAAAATTTCCTGCAAGAAGCTGCGTGGAGGTAGCACGTTTGCCAAAGGATGTGAGTGTAGAAATTGAAGCAATCGCTATACAATAACTTTATTATTTACCATATTAAGATTTAAGTTCAAAGAAATATTTTGAAGGTAATTTGGGCATTCAATAATTTATTAAAACAGAAAAGGAGAGGTTATTATGAATTTGACGAAATTTCCGCGTAGAAGGTATACTGAAGGACAAACGCCGATTGAGTTTCTTCCGGAACTTACTAAGGTTCTGGGAGGACCAAACGTATACATTAAACGGGACGACTTGTTGGGACTAACAGGTGGCGGCAATAAAACACGTAAATTGGAATTTGTAGTTGCTGATGCTTTAGATAAAGAATATGACACATTAATTACTTGTGGAGCCATTCAATCTAATCACTGTCGTTTAACTCTTTCTGCTGCAGTTAAGGAAGGAATGAAATGTCGTTTGGTCCTGGAAGAACGCGTTGTAAACTCTTACGATAAGAATGCCAGTGGAAATAATTTTCTTTATTATTTACTGGGTGTGGAAAAGATTAAAGTTGTTCTGGGTGGCTCAAATATGATGGAGGCCATGGAACAGGTAGCTGAGGAGGTTGATAAAGAAGGACATAAACCCTACATCATTCCCGGTGGCGCCTCTAATCCTATAGGTGCAACCGGATATGTTGCCTGTGCCCAGGAAATACAGAATCAGATGCACGAAAAAGGACTTAATTTTGATAAAATAGTTGTTGCCAGTGGATCAACCGGCACTCAAGCCGGTTTAATAACAGGAATGTACGGATGTAATATGAATATTCCAATCTGGGGTATTGATGTTAGCCGCGACAAGGAGATTCAGGAAAAAGCAGTTTATGATCTTGTACAAAAAACAGCTGACCATGTAGGTGTTAATTCATCTATCAGTAGTAATGCTGTGACCTGTTTTGGAGATTACTGGCGTCCACAGTACTCTTTACTTAATGCAGGGACATCAGAGGCAATAAATATGTTAGCACAAATCGAAGGCATTCTTTTGGATCCTGTATATACGGGAAAGGCAATGGCTGGTTTGATTGACCTGTCGCGCAAAGGCGTTATTAAAAAAGGTGAAAACGTACTATTTGTACATACAGGAGGCTCACCGGCATTGTTCGCTTATCAAAAGGAGATATTGAATTAAGTTTATTAATATATGTAAAAAAATTTTAAGGGGGATGTTATGAGACGGTTATTCAACATAGGATTGGCAATTGTCATGCTTGGTGTTTTAATATTTGCAACAAGTACCGTAGCGATGGCGGATGGAACAATGAACAGAATTCAGAAAACTGGAGAAATCAGAATCGGTTTTAGAGAAGGATCAATCCCGTTTGCTTATATTACACCTAAAACTGGAAAGCATATAGGATTTTCCGTAGATATGGCAAAACAATTAGTGAAATATCTAAGTTTACACTTTAATAAAAAGATTAAAATTGTACCTATCACCATTACGCCAGCCACACGTATTCCATTGACTATTAATGGAACTATTGATATTGAAATGGGATCTACCACTTACACGCAAAAACGCGAAGATGTAGTTGATTTTAGTATGCCTTTTTTCTTTTCTGAAACAACATTTCTTGTTGCCAAGGACAGCGGCATTAAAACTTTGCAGGATCTTAATGGGAAACGTATAGGTGCGGCGCGTGGAACCACTAACCTGCATGCTGTAGAAAAACTGGTTAAAGAAGGGAAAATTCATCCTCGGGCCATTATAGTTACTGAAACTCATCCACAGGGCATGTTGGCTTTAGAAAGTGGCAAAATTGACGCATACTCAACCGATAGAAGCCTTTTAGAGGGAATACGCATGAAGTCGAGACATCCGAATAAATGGAGAACAGTTGACTTTGCTATAGCGTATGAGCCTTATGGTTACATAATGCGAAAAAATAACTCGGATTTCAGGGACTTTGTAAATGATACTATTAAATGGTCTATTAAAACCGGCAAATTTTTTAAAATGTACCGCAAATGGATGGGTCCGAACGGTGTTATTCCAATACCTCTGTCTATCGCATACAAAAATTACCTTAAGATGATGGTATTCCCAATGTCAAGTGGATGGTGGAAATAAAAAAGTAAAAAGCATAGAGGAGCATGTATGACTTTTGCTTATCACTATAATTGGAGTGTTTTGTGGTCGCAACCATACATTACATGGTGGATGCATGGAATACGGCTAACACTCGAAATCGGCTTCTTTGCATGGATAATAGCTCTTTCAGGTATTTTCATAGGTACATTGCGGTCATCCTCTTCAGGATGGCTGCATTTCTTACCTACTGCTTATACGGAGATCTTTCGTAACGTTCCTTTTTTAGTGCAACTGTTTATGTGGTATTTTGCATTCCCGATGATTTTTCCAGATACTATTAGAATTTATATTAATCATATTATTGGTTTTAACTATTATATAGCTATAATTGCATTGGGACTTTATACTGCATCCAGGATCGCAGAACATATGCGGGCAGGATTAGCATCTATAGAGACAATGGAGTACGAGGCAGCTTTGTCTACAGGTATGACTCGTTATCAAATGTATCGCCATGTGATCATCCCGCATGCCCTGATAATAATCATCCCAACTTTAACAACGGAGTTTTTAACAATTTTTAAAAACTCATCAGTAGCAATGACGATTGGTGTTGCAGAAACAACATTTACGAGCTACCGCATTGCTTCTACAACTTTTCATGGATTAGAAGCAACTACAGGGGCAATGACCATTTATTTATTACTCAGTTTGACTATTGTAAAGATATCCGGAATTATTGAATCTAAGGTAAGGATACCCGGTATGGCCGGGCGGTAGATATGTTTAAAGCTGTAACTAATAACATAGTATTTTTTATAAACGGATTTACATTAACCCTCGAATTGGCAATTCTTGGCATTATAGGGGGTATTATTTTAGGAGCTCTGTTGGGTCTTGGTCGTATTTCTAAAAATAAATTCGTATATTATTTTGTTTCCGTCTATATCAATATCTTGCGTAGTATTCCGCTGATACTCGTCATATTCTGGTTTTACTTTTTTATGCCTATAATTTCCGGGCGTTCATTTACTCCATTTTTTTCAGCAACTATCTCCTTCATCATTTTTGAATCAGCTTACTTCGCGGAAATTTTCAGGTCGGGTTACCAGTCTATCAGCAAGGATTTAGTTTCTGCTGCTTTATCTACGGGTATGAAGCATACGCAAATAGCTCGTTACATTTTAATTCCTATTGCTTTTAAACGTATGTTGCCAAGTTTGGTTACTCAGGCAATTATAACTTTTCAGGATACAAGCTTAGCTTTTGTAATAGGGTTGAGAGAATTCGTGAGAAGTGCATCTATTGTAGATAATATAGAAGTGCGTTCAATACAAATTTATGGATTCGTTGCTATCGTATTTTTTATATTTTGCTTCAGTGGATCGAAAATTGCAACATATTTTGAAACGGCGAATAAAAAAACTGGGTTATCATGATTACAATTACAGATGTCTGCAAATGGTATGGAAAGCCTGAAGTATTGAAAAATATAAATGTTACGATTGAACGTAATCAAACGGTGGTCATTTGCGGGCCAAGCGGTTCCGGCAAAAGTACTTTACTTCGTTGCATCAATGGTATAGAAAAGTACCAGAAAGGTGAAATTATTGTTAATGGTATTTCTCTTAATGATCCCAAGACAGATCTATATAAGCTGAGGAGAAATATTGGAATGGTTTTCCAACATTTTGCACTTTATCCACATATGACAGCTCTTCAGAATATTTGTATAGCACCTATAAAGGTACTTAACTGGTCTAAGCATAAAGCTGAAAAAGAAGCAATGGTGTTTTTGGAACAAGTTGGTATGGGAAGCAATGCGCAAGCACACCCAGCTGAACTTTCCGGAGGTCAGCAACAACGCGTGGCAATTGGCAGAGCTCTTATAATGAAGCCGCAGATAGTGTTGTTTGACGAGCCTACGTCTGCTTTGGACCCCGAAGCGATTAAAGGCATTCTTGATATTATGATTAGCCTGGCTAAAAGCGGAATGACAATTGTTTGCGTTACACATGAAATGGGTTTTGCCAAGGAAGTAGCTGACAATATTATATTTATCGACAAGGGAGAAATTATTGAACAAGGTGCATATGAAGAATTTTTCATAAATACAAAAACCGATAGAGCAAAGGACTTTCTAAAACAGATCTTGTAAAAAATGATTATGGAGCATTAAATCAATGATGGATACAAAGACCATTGGAATTGTGGGTGGGATGGGTCCTGAAGCTACTTTAAGTTGTTTTGAGAAAGTTATTAAAAATACACCTGCTAAAACAGATCAGCAGCATATTAGGGTAGTTATTGATTCCAATCCTAAGGTACCGGATAGAACGGCAGCCATTATAGGTAACGGTGAATCTCCGGTACCGTCCATAGTACATAGTTGTCATGCAGTTGAAATGGCCGGTGCCGATTTTATTATAATTCCTTGCGTATCTGCACATTTTTTTCTATCCGAAATTCAAAAACAGATAGATTTACCGATTTTATCCATTTTTGATGCTGTGGCTGAAACTATTACAAGAGAATATCATAAAATCAGAACTGTTGGTCTTATGGCAACAACAGGGACAGTTACCGGCGGATTGTTCCAGAGGCGTCTTGCCAAAGAAAGTATTAAAACTGTTGTACCGGAAACAGTAGAACAATCAGAGATTATGGAAGCAATTTATAATATCAAGAATTCCGAGCGTTCACGCTCAATGTCTGAAATAACTACCAGGTTAATAGCAGTTGCAAAAAATATGATTTATCGAAAACATGACTGTGCAGAGGCCATAGTTGCCGGTTGTACGGAAATTCCTCTTGCATTGAGGCAAGAGCATATATCTGTGCCATATTTTGATTCTCTGACTATTCTTGCCCGCTCGGCAATTCTTTACGCCGGAAAAATTCCGGCTAAATTATTATAATAAAAACGTGCAGGAGTTGACAGCTGTAAATCTGCTTATTGTGCAGTGGTCTCATAATCGATACAATGATAAAAAATAACAACTTTTAGTATCTACCGATGTGACTTGGCTGCGTTGGAACTATACTGCCATAAGCCGCAGCTATGGCGGCAAGAACCCGCCTTGTATCTAACACCTTCTCTTTTTGCTGAAACTACATTTAGTGCGTAAGGTGAGTTATAAATATTTGCTTGAAAAGAAGATTTTTCACGATATATTTATTATACCCCAACAGGGTATGGGTAAATAAAAAAGGAGCAAATATGTACAAAAAAGTTTTTATGGTTAGCGATATAACATCGGATATCAAACTGAAACAACATCTGCTGAACTTAGCAGGAATTATGCTTGTTGCATTTATTCTTTTGACTGGAAAAATTTCCATAACACAGGCTGCCCAGGCAGCACCGAATGCCGTCTTTACCGTTAATCTCAAAACATACAATTTAGATCAATTTAGAGGCCGCAAAGTTATGCTTTGGTTATTCTCAACATGGTGCCCAAGTTGTCAGGTTGGATTGAAGATATTGTCCGATAATCAGCCTCGACTAAAGAAATACGGATTACAGGTAATTGCTCTTGTAAATTACAAAAATGGAGGATATTCGGGGCCAACGGCTCAAGAGTTCTCCGAAAAGTACGGGAAATCGGTAGTAAAATCTTCAAACTGGCTATTTGGTAATGCATCCAAAAGATTGGCTGCTATATACAATTCGAAAGGTTACCCGGATATCTATTTTTTGATTGATAAAAAAGGATTTATTAGAATTATAAGTGATGCTCCTGCTGCAACTATCGATCGGATTATCAATTTTGCCAAAAGCAGGAAACCGGTAAAATAATCAATGCTTATGATTTATCACTCCTTCAAGACTGTTTTCTCTACAAAAAGATACAGAATTCTGGGCATTGCTTCTCTGTTGGTTTTTTTGATGCTTTACTTGTTGATCCTGCCTTCTACTTATACCGGGGGACGAATAGGTCTCGTATCTTTAAGATTTCTAACCCCTGAGCTGATAATTTTTGCGGGTTTATTTGCCGTCTTGATGTCAATGACTATCTCATTTACAGTCTTTAGCTATCATAAAGTAAGAGAAGGGGGCAAGACTGCCGCTGCCGGAGGATTTTTAGTTTCGTCAATAACACCGTTTCTCTGCTGTACACCGATATTGCCGATTATTTTCGGTTTTTTGGGTGGATTTATTCCGCTATTATCTGTTTCCGGCGGCAATGCAGTTCAAGCTTTTATTGCACTGCATGAAATCGAGCTATTCGCAGGCGCAATCCTGCTGCTGGTTTTTGCCTTGTATCAAAATGCGAAAGCTGTTATCAAAGTCCATGCCTGCAGGATAAATGGTTGATAAATTTTAAATATGAAGGAGGATAAAATGAATATCAAAACAACAAATCTTAAAATTGAAGGAATGCATTGTGCGGGATGCATAGAGGATGTTTCCGGAGAACTAAGAAAAATCAGCGGTATAATTGACGTGTCGATTGATAGCTGGAAAAAAGGAAATGCAAAACTAACAGTCGAAGATGGAGTTTCCCGAGCAGATATCGAGAAGGCGATCAAAAAAGCCGGCTACAGAGTATCGAGGCAGATTAGCGAATTCGGCAAAGAATTTGATTTTGCGGAGCAGTTCGATCTTATTATTACAGGCGGCGGTTCGGCTGCTTTTTCCGCTGCAATTAAGGCGAGCGAACTTGGGAAAAAAATCTTGATGATAAACGATGGTTTACCGATCGGAGGAACATGCGTAAATGTAGGATGCGTGCCCTCTAAAACATTAATCAGAACTGCAGAAGCCTTTCATAACTCTAATCACCCTAATTTTTTTGGGATAAAACATGGCAAAAACAGGATCAATTTCAAAGAGATAATAAATCAAAAAAGAGAATTGGTAAGTGATCTGCGTCAAAAAAAATACGTTGACGTTATCAGTGACGATCCGAACATAACGGTTCTGAAAGGACATGCAAAACTTACCGGTAAAAATATGATTGAAGTAAACGGTGAAACAAGAACTGCAGATACGATTTTAATTGCTGCCGGTTCTTCTACTTTTATTCCCGATATTCATGGATTAAAAGATTCCGGCTATTATATAAACGATACCCTTTATGAGCTTGAAGAGCTTCCCAAGCATCTAATAATTATAGGCGGAAGATACATAGCATTGGAAAATGCTCAACTGTTTGCGCGGCTCGGCTCAAGAGTTACGGTTCTCCAGAGATCAGTTCGTATCCTGCCAACAGAAATGCCTGATATATCGGAAGATCTTTCCAATTATTTAAGAGAAGAAGGAGTTGATATCAAAACGGGTGTAAAAATTCATTCTGTTCTAAAACAGGATGATAAAATTGTTCTAAAGATAAGCGTAAAAGATAATGATGAGATTATTGAAGGCACGCACCTGTTTATCGCAACAGGACGCAAAGGTAACACTAAAAATCTGGGATTGGAAAAATTAGGAATTGAGACTCACGGCAATGGTTTCATTAAAACCGATGAATATCAACGCACAGCAGTCCCAAACATCTATGCTGCGGGTGATGTTACCGGCGAACATCTTTTTGTTTACACCGCTGCTTATGCCGGAGCACTATCTGTCAAAAATGCGTTTACTGAAAATAAATCGGAAAAGGACTATGCTGTTTTGCCTTGGGTTATTTTTACAGATCCTCAGGTAGCGGGAGTAGGTATGGATGAAAATCAAGCTGACGCAGCGGGAATTGATTATGATGTATCGTTTCTTCCGATCGAAAATATTCCACGGGCACTTGCGGCAAGAAATACAAAAGGGTTTATTAAACTTATAAGAAATAGAAAAACCGATAAGCTTATCGGCGCGCGCATTCTTGCTTCAGAAGGTTCCGAACTTTTGATGGAGATATCTTTTGCAATTAAGTACGGCATAACAACCGAAGAGATAAAAAAGATGTTTCATCCGTATTTAACGCTCTCGGAAGGAGTAAAACTTGCCGCAATAGGATTTTCCAAAGATGTAAATAAACTATCCTGCTGTGCGGTATAAGAATTTGAGACTGCTGTGCAATAAGCAGATACGCATATTTTGTGCAGCAGTCTCAAAATAGACCTTGCTGCTGTTTTGCACTTATGCTGCTTGTTTAGGGTATCATCTGATTGCCGATAAGGTGAGTTAATTAGTGGAGATATCCTTAAATATCTCTCTTGTTTTTCTCTTCCACGGCTTTAACTAATTTTTCCGCTATCGGATCAAATATCGTATCTTCATCGGTTGTCGAAATCGGCTTGCCGTTATCTCCTCCTTCTCTTATGGACAAGTTGATCGGTATCTCTCCCAACAGAGGAATATCGAATTTTTTTGATAGCTTTTTTCCGCCGTTACTTGCAAATATATCGCTTCTTTCGCCGCAGTGGGGACACAGAAAATAGCTCATATTTTCAATGACGCCGGCTATGGGAACATTTAGCGACTTGAACATGTCTATTGCTTTTATTGCATCGCCCATCGCCACCTCTTGAGGTGTTGTAACAATTATAGAAGCGGAAATAGGCACCGACTGAGCTAATGTCAGTTGAGCATCGCCCGTTCCCGGAGGCAGATCAACAATCAGAAAATCAAGTTTACCCCACTCTACGTCACCTAAAAGCTGCTGTATTGCCCGATGAATAAGAGAACCTCTCCATATAATTGCTTTACCCTGCGGAACCATATTGCCTATTGAAACAACTTTGAGATTATAAACCTCTATCGGTACAATTTTTTTGTCCCCATTTACAGTAATCGGATGACCCTCAATTCCCATCATTGTGGGTATGTTGGGTCCGTAAATATCTGCATCAAGAAGACCTACATCATATTTTTTTGCCAGTGAAATAGCAAGATTTGAGCTTATTGTAGATTTTCCTACTCCACCCTTGCCGCTTGTTGTTGCAATTATATATTTTATATTCGGTGCGAGATTTTTATTTTGAACTTCACCGGTTTCGGATGTCTTATGAACGGTAAACTTTAAATCCACATCGATTATTCCGGCAACAGATTTTGCCGCACCAGGGATACTTTTTTTTAATGTTTCTATGATCTGACTGTTATCTGTTGTAATCTCAGCATCTATTGCAGCGATACCCGATCTTACCTCGACATTTTTAATGATACCGAATGAGACTATATCTCTTGAGAATCCCGGATAGAGCACTCCTTTTAATGCATTCAACACTTTATCTTTCATAAATGTTTCTCCTTATAATTTTCTAAAAACTTAAGTTAACTCAGCTGCTTTTCAATAGAATGATAGTATACTTTGCTGATTTATATCGGACTGTTCAGGATTTAAAAAATGAGCTTTGTCCAAAAACGGCGGTTCTTACTCTATCCAATGTTTCATTAGCCTTGATTTTTGCATTTTTTGTTCCATCATGCAGCATATCCAATATCTCATTTTTCCCTATTTCCATCCGTTTTGCTCTGTATTCGGCAAGCGTATTATTAAGATTTGATATTAATATCTTTTTACACTCTACACATCCGATATCGGCAGTTCTGCATACTGTGGAAATTTCGCTAGTTTTATTTTTATCTGTAAAAATTCTATGAAGTGCAAAAATAGGACAAATTTCGGGCCTGCCAGGATCATCTCTCCTTTTTCTTTGCGGATCGGTATAACTTTTTTTAATCTTTTTTTCAGTTATCTCATCACTGTCCGATAAGTAGATGGCGTTATTGTATGATTTGCTCATTTTGCGGCCGTCAGTTCCTAAAATTTTTGAAACAGGCGCAAGCAGCGGTTTCGGTTCTTTCAGGATATTTTTATTAAACAGATGGTTGAATCTTCGTGAGATCCATCTTGCTATTTCCAGATGAGGCAGCTGATCTGCTCCCACCGGTACATAAGATGCATCATAAAGAAGTATATCGCTTGACATAAGGACCGGATAACCCAGAAACCCAAATGTATTTATGCTGTTGTCTTTGAGATTTTCAATCTGTTCTTTATATGTAGGATTTCTCAAAAGCCATCCGAGAGGAGTTATCATAGATAGCAGCAATGTGAGTTCGGAATGAGCCGGGATCTCCGATTGAATAAAAATAGTTGATTTGGACGGATCTATCCCAAAGGTAAGCCAGTCTCTAACCATTTCTATTGTATTTTGTGAAATTTCGCTTACTTTTGATAATCCTGTAGTTAATGCATGAAGATCTGCAACAAAAAAATAACAGTTGTATCCTTCGGATACAAGTCTTGTCCAATTTGAGACCGCTCCGTAAAGATTTCCGAGATGAAGTTTGCCGGTGGGTCTCATGCCGCTTAAAACATTTTCCATTTTTTTATCCCGTTAAAATTTGAATTATTGAGTATACTATTGGAGAAATAATCCCATTTAGTGCTCCGCTGAACAGAAGAACCATTATGATTATCAATCCGTACGGTTCTATTTTCATAAGAGTAATTTTTTGTTCTATGGGAAGAAGTTCTTCGAGTATGTGTCCTCCGTCCAGAGGCGGTATGGGAATAAGATTAAAAACCATCAAAACCACATTTATAACTATACTGTAGTAAAGCATAGAACTCAACGGAGCTGCCAGAAAAAGCGGCAGAATTCCAACGAATTTTAAGATCAGCGCTGAAGCAACGGCGAGAACGAGGTTCATAGCTACTCCGGCTACCGATACTATCAACAAAGCATTTTTTCGTCTCAAATATGACGGATTTATGGGAACAGGCTTCGCCCATCCGAAAAGAACCGGAGATCCGAAAAATATCAGAGCAACCGGAATAAGGATTGTACCTACAGGATCTATGTGCGGCAGAGGATTGAAGGTTAATCTGCCGGATAATTTCGCAGTGGGATCGCCCAATTTATATGCAGCATAACCATGTGCAACTTCATGACTGATTACGGCAATGAGTATCGGTATAGCCGACACTACGATAGTTTGCAAAATATGATAAAGATTCATGCTGTTTAAAAGTTAATAAAGATTGAATTTATTATATCACCGGCCATTTTATCAGCCGCTTTTCGTATTGCTTTAAGCTTGTTGTTATTTGCCTCAGATGGAGGTCCGCTTGCGTCATAGTCCTCAAACTCTATCATATTATCTCCTTTTCTTATAACCTTTCCATTTGAGATCAGCTTGAAGGATACTGTTAAAAGTATTCTGTCTCTTGCAGTTCTGCCGTTCTTGTCAAAGGCTATATGTGTTGTTCTTATTGCATCAATAGTTCCGCTGAGAATAGATTCCGCCGTATTTCTGTTTTGAAGTGTAATTTTCTTATTTGAAATAAGTCTGTTATTTATTAATTGAGTCATAATCTTTCCGGCATCCGGTTCTGCAGTTCGATTTACAAAGGTTTTGACCCAAACGGTTTTAACGGGAGAAGTGTTGACTTCGGATAGAAAAGAATATCCGCAGCCGCTCAAACTTATAAATAAAATAAGCAAAAAATAAGACTTTTTCATATTACCACATTCACAATTTTATTTTTGATGACTATTACCTTCTTGATCACTCTGCCTGCTGTAAATTTTATAACTTTTGGCGATGCGAGGGCCAATTTTTCTAATTCTCTGTCGCCGGTTTCCGGATCAATGCATATCTGATCTCTTAATTTCCCATTAATTGTAACTGCAACATTTAACTTGTCTACAAATATTTGCTGTTTGTCGTATTTCGGCCATTCAGTCTTTGAAACAAACTGTTTACCGCCAAATTTTTCCCATATTTCTTCGGCAAAATGAGGTACCATAGGTGCCAGCATTCTGATCAGACCTGATGCGGCAGCCCCTGCCACTATCCTGTCATATTCGCAGGCGATTTTAAACTTACTAAAACTGCTTGTTAATTCCATAAGCTTACTTATGACAGTATTGAAGTGATAGTTTTCCATATCAACGGTTATTTTTTTTATTGTATTGTTGAACAGCGAGAGAAAACTTTTTGTGCTGTCCGATAAATTTGAGAGATCTATATCTTTGCTCGTTTCCTGCAGCGGCAGCTGCTTTGAAAGAGGTATTAAGAGATTCCATACTCTTCCTAAAAAACGATATGCTCCCGCAACTCCGGCATCACTCCAATTGAGTTCTTTTTCCGGCGGTGCCGCAAAAAGAGAAAAAAGCCTGGCAGTGTCAGCGCCGTAATGACTGATTAGCTTATCGGGATTTACGACATTGCCTTTTGATTTGCTCATTTTTGCTCCATCTTTGATAACCATTCCCTGTGTCAGGAGTCTTGCAAACGGTTCATCACAATCTATGTATCCCAGATCTCTGAGAACCTTTGTAAAGTAGCGCGCATAAAGCAGATGCATAACGGCATGTTCAACACCGCCGATATACTGATCAACAGGCATCCATTTCTCCGCCTCCGCCTTATTGAAAGGCGCATTCTCCCGCGGAGATATATAGCGTAGAAAGTACCATGAAGATTCGACAAATGTATCGAATGTATCTGTTTCGCGTCTCGCAGATCTGCCGCATTTCGGACAAGCTGCATTTACAAATGAACTATCATTTTTCAGAGGAGAGCCTCCTTTTCCCGAAATTTTCATATTATCGGGAAGAACTACCGGCAGCTCCTTTTCGGGTACCGGCACAATACCGCATTGTTTGCAATAGATGACAGGTATTGGAGCTCCCCAATATCTCTGCCGCGAAACATTCCAGTCTCTGAGCCGATACTGAGCAGTAATCCTGCCGAGCTTATGTTTCTCTAAAAACTGTGTTATTTTATCATTTGCGTCCACATTGTTAAGTCCGCTGAACGGTCCCGAATCAACTAATGTTCCTTTGTCGGTATAAGCGGCATCTTTAGAAATTTCGTGATCAGGCAGTATGACATATTTTATCGGCAGATTGTACTTTTTTGCAAAATCATAATCTCTTTGATCGTGCGCAGGGACTCCCATAACTACACCGGTACCGTAATCGGTTACTACGAAATTAGCTGTGTATAGAGGCACCTTCTGTCCATTTATTGGATTCACCAGCTGTATCCCTGTAAAAACACCCTCTTTTTCACGTTTTGCAAGCTCAGCTTCGCTGGTTGTTCCGGTGCTGTTTTTTTCTATAAATTTTCTTATCTCTTTTTCCTGAGGACTTCCGGCTATCAGTTTAGGCAGATCCGAATGCAGCGGAGCGATAGATACAAATGTAACACCAAACAGTGTGTCGGGTCTTGTTGTAAAAACACTCAGAAATTTTTCTGTTCCTTCTATTCTGAAATCTACCATACTGCCGTAGCTTTTTCCTATCCAATGTCTTTGCATCGTCAGAACTTTTTCAGGCCATCCGTTTTCTATCTGTTTCATATCCTCAAGCAGTTCATCGGCATAATCTGTGATTTTGAAAAACCATTGCGAAAAACGTTTCTTTTCTACTTTCTCTCCGCATCTCCAGCAGCATCCGTCCTCTACCTGTTCATTGGCAAGAACAGTTTGACATTTGTTACAGAAGTTCGCCGCAGCATCCTTCCTGTATACCATGTCTTTTTTGTACATTTCGATAAAAATTTTCTGTTCCCACTTATAATATTCGGGAAGGCAAGTGATAATCTCGCGGCTCCAGTCATAAGAAAAGCCTAATGTTTTGAGTTCTTTTTCCATATAATCGATATTTTCAAGCGTCCACTGTTTTGGTGCTATATTGTGTGCGATAGCGGCATTTTCTGCGGGCATGCCGAATGCATCAAATCCTATAGGGTGAAGTACGTTATATCCGTTCATTATCTTGAAACGTGCTATTGTGTCACCGATCGTATAGTTTCTGACATGTCCCATATGTATTCTTCCTGACGGATAGGGAAGCATTTCAAGCAGATAATAATTTCTGCCGGCCTTTTCTGTTTCAAAAATTTTAGCTTTGCTCCAGCGTTCCTGCCACTTTTTTTCAATTGCAGCAGGATTATATTTTTCCATCAATTATTCCAGAATTGCACCGCGGCTTGAAGAGGTAACAAGTTTTGAATAGCGTTTAAGATATCCCTTTGTAATCTTAGGTTCTTTCGGTTTCCATTCCGATTTTCGCTTTTTTATCTCTTCATCGGATAGATCCAGCATTATAGAACGCCTTTTTACATCAATGATGATCTTATCTCCGTCTTTAACCAACCCTATTGTTCCGCCTCTTATAGCCTCCGGAGCGATATGTCCGATAGAAAGCCCTCTCGTTGCCCCGCTGAATCTTCCATCTGTTATAAGTGCAACAGATTTGTCAAGTCCCATTCCTGCTATCGCCGATGTCGGGGCAAGCATCTCTTTCATTCCTGGCCCCCCGGCGGGTCCCTCATAGCGTATTACTACAACATCACCGGCTTTGATCTTCTGAGCATAAATCGCATCAAGCGATGCGGCTTCGGAATCAAACACTTTTGCGGTGCCGCTAAAATGCAATATAGATTCATCAACTCCGGATTGTTTTATAATAGAGCCTTCCGGAGCAAGATTACCTTTCAGAATTGATAGACCGCCTTCGGAAAAATAAGGATTATCAAGAGGTCTGATAACATCATCATCAAATACGGCTTTATCGCGATAACTTTCCTGCAGCGTTTTCCCTGTCACAGTGATACTGTTTCCGTTGATAATGCCAAGTTTGTTAATTCTATTCAGAAGCGCCATAACCCCGCCTGCATTGTCAAGATCTTCGAGGTGGTAAGGACCTACGGGAGAGAATGAGCAGAGATCCGGGATTTGGTCGCTTATATTATTGAAATCGTTGATCGAAAAATCGATACCGGCTTCCTGACATATAGCCAGCAGATGAAGAACGGTATTTGTCGAACAGCCTAATGCCATATCGGCTGCAACAGCGTTTATTATCGCATCTTTGGTAATAATATCTCTAATACGAATCTCTTTTTGTACGAGATTTACGATACTTTTTCCTGCCTGTTTGGCAAGACGTGTTCTGCTTGAATATGGTGCGGGTATCGAGCCGTTGCCGGGAAGACTGATTCCCATAGCCTCGCTTATGCAGTTGATTGAGTTTGCCGAATACATACCCGAGCATGACCCGCAGGTCGGGCACCCTGTATTTTCCAATGCTTTGAGCTCTGCTTCATCAATTTTTCCGGCAATTTTTGATCCTACTCCCTCGAATATCTGTGCCAGATCAATCGCTCTGCCGTTATATTTTCCCGCAAGCATCGGTCCTCCCGAAAACATCAGAGTCGGGATATTTACCCGTAAGGCACCCATAAGCATTCCGGGAACAATTTTATCGCATGCAGGCATAAGAACGAGTCCGTCAAAAGGATGCGCCGAAGCCATTGTTTCAACGGAATCTGCAATAATTTCTCTGCTGGGCAGCGAATAATGCATACCAAGATGACCCATTGCTATTCCGTCATCAACTGCGATTGTATTAAATTCAACCGGAGTTCCTCCGGCCATATAGATTCCTGCTTTGAGAGCCTCAACAAGTTGTTTCAGATGTATATGTCCCGGTACAATATCGTTTGCAGAATTTGCTATCCCGATAATCGGTCTGGATAGTTCTTCATCCGTATAGCCGTCGGCCTTCCATAAAGATCTGTGAGGTGCCTTATCAATACCTTTTATCATAACATCACTTCGTCTCATTGAATGCTCCTATCTGTTATTTGCGTAATTTTATGATAGCTTCATAGAGTGCATTGTCAAACAAAATTCTTATTCTCAGAGCAGATTTACGATGCAGAGGACCAATTTGAGATTCAAAATGATTGCTTAGGATTAATTATAGATGTTTTTAAGAAACATGAATGCCTCCCGATGAAAAGTCTGCCTTTTCTGTCATAATTTCTTTTCAATGGTTTTATTGTTTTCGTATAGATTTTTGATGAAATGATTTGACAGCTTGACCTTCTAATAAGATGGTGATAATATTGTGAGCATAATATTGGAAAATGGCATTTTTTTGAAATTTGTGCTCTACTTTAAGAGAAATTGAAACATACGGCTAATGATTGATATAGTATATATCAAATTCCTTATATTGCTGTGATGGTTTTAGGGAGGGGGGGTTGACTAAGGTGCTGAATTTAAAGAAAAAGACATCAATCATGATAAGTTTTCTTGTATTATTCAATCTAATCACATGGATATTGTTTTTCGCAATTACCAAATTTGAACCTTCACTTTTAGGCTTGGGTGCATTGGCATATTTCTTCGGTTTAAGGCATGCATTCGATGCAGATCATATAGCTGCAATAGATAATGTAACAAGAAAACTGAGGCAGGATAATCAGAAACCTGTTACTGTCGGATTGTTTTTTTCGCTTGGTCATTCAACCGTTGTCCTGCTTTTGTCTCTCGCTGTTGTTCTGTCAACAAGAACAATTTTGCCGCATATGCAATTTTTCAAAAATATAGGAGGTGCATTCGGAACAGTTGTGTCTGCAAGTTTTCTAACTTTGATAGGTGTTATAAATTTTGTCATTTTGATAGAACTTTATAAACTTTTTAAATCTTACAGGAATTCGGAAAATCATAAAGAGTTGGCAGATCAGACCTTGGACAATCTTTTAGACAAACGTGGTTTTTTAAGCAGATTCTTTAGATTTGCATACAGGCATATTAACACAAGTTACAAGATGTATCCTCTCGGATTTCTATTTGGTCTCGGTTTCGATACCGCAACAGAGATTGCGATACTCGGCATCTCTGCGGCTTTGGCTAAGAGCTCTGCACTTCCGGTATGGGGCGTTCTGATATTCCCTCTTCTGTTTGCCGCAGGCATGAGTCTGATGGACGGCCTGGATGGTCTTATTATGATGAAGATCTACGACTGGGCAATGATCGATGTTAAAAGAAAGTTATTCTTTAATGTGATTATAACCGGAACCAGTGTTTTTATTGCCCTTGCAGTGGGAATGGTCGAATGGATGCAGGTAATGTCTATGGAGTTAAATGTTGATACACCGTTCTTTAATTTTCTGAATAGTTTGAACTTTGAGGTGTTGGGTGTTTTTATCGTATTTATCATGGTTATAAGCTGGGTCAGCGCATTTTTCTATTATAAAAAGGTGCTGGTCAGGCAAAATAGCTTTAAATAAATATTTCAAGGGGGTACAGTAAAGATGTATTTAGTAAGAATGCAGCGGTTCATGGTTTTATGTTTGCCGATTTTGAGAAAAGATATATGGGAGTGCAATTCAGATTCTATCGGTTTTAAATGCATTAACAGCAATTTGCATAAGGGGGAGTGATGGAAAAACGGGAATTTATCAAAAGGCTGTTCACTGCAAAAGATTGTGCGGTGAATACTAATAGAGGCAAGGCTTATTATGATGCACTTTATAAAAAGTGCAAAAAACAACTTGACAAATTGGAGGCAGCAAAACCTGTTAAAAACATAGATCTGCAAGAGGAGCTGAAGACCAACGGTTTCAGCAGGCGTACATTTCTGAAGTGGGTAAGTGCTACGACTGCGATGCTGATGCTGCCTCCGACCTTTGAGCCTTTGGTGGCAAAAGCTGCAGAGCTGATGAACAGACTGCCTGTTATCTGGATTGAGCTTCAGGATTGCGCCGGGAACACAGAAGCATTTATCAGAAACGACGGTCCAAAGATAGAAGAGATTCTTCTTGACATTATTAGTCTTGAATACCATGAAACATTGATGGTACCGGCAGGTTATCAGGCCGAAGCCCAGCTCAATAATGCGGCAAAACATTTCAAAGGTAAATATATTCTAATTGTTGAGGGTTCCGTACCGACTGCAGAAAACGGTATTTACGGAACGATTGGGGCATCAGGTGAAACATTTATTGAACATTTAACCGGATTATCTAAGAATGCCGCTGCAATAATAGCAGTCGGTAATTGTGCCACCTTTGGAGGCGTACCGGCTGCATCTCCAAATCCGACCGGTGCCAAAGGGGTTATGAGTGTAATTAAAGGAAAACCGATAATCAATATTCCTGCCTGCCCGGCAAACCCTATAAATATAGTTGGTACAATTTTGCTTGTTGTGCTAAAAGGTCAAATTCCCGAACTCGATAGTCTGCTGCGTCCGAAGTGGGCATTCGGATACCGAATTCATGATAACTGCGAGAGAAGGGCTCATTTTGATGCAGGTGAATATGTGGAAGAATGGGGTGATAACAGAGCAAAGAATAATTTCTGTCTTTATAAAATGGGCTGCAAAGGACCGATGACCTTCAATAACTGTCCTATAGTGCGCTACAATGAAGCGGTCAACTGGCCTGTCGGTGCCGGACATGGATGTATCGGCTGCTCCGAACCTGAGTTTTGGGATAAATATGCCTTTGAGCGGCCTATAGCCGATGCCAATATCAAAGCACCTGCCGGAGGAGTTGAAAGTTCGGTTGATCAATTCGGTTTGGGAATCTTAGGCCTTGCAGGAGCCGGTATCGTTACTCATGCAGCAGTAAGTGCGATAATAGGAAAAAAGTCTAAATCCAAAGAAGAAGAGAAAGAGGGAGATAAAGATGAGTAAACATATAGTTATAGATCCAATCACAAGAATTGAAGGGCATCTGCGTATAGAAGTTATCATAGATGATAACAATACTATTGTCGATGCGTATAGCTCTTCCACAATGTTTCGCGGAATTGAAAGAATATTGCAGGGACGCGATCCGCGTGATTGCGGTCTTTTGGCAATGCGCGTCTGCGGTGTATGCACCGGAACTCATTATCTTAGAAGCATCGAGACCGTTGAAAACGCCTTTAACATTAATATTCCCAAGAATGCCAGATTGGTGCGCAATCTCATACAGGGAGCGCTGACCGTCCATGATCATCCTGTTCATTTTTATAATTTAGCCGGCCTGGATTGGGTGGATGTCATAAGCGCCCTAAAAGGAGATCCAAAAAAAGCAGCTCAGGAAGCGAACAAATGGGCGGAAGTTGCCGGAACAGGTACGTGGAATACCGGTGAATTAGTTTACAAAAAGCTGCAGGAACGGTTGACAAAATTTGCAAAACAGGGTCGTCTTGGAATACTTGCCAATGGCTATTGGGGAAATAAGCATTATAAACTGACTCCCGAACAGAATCTTATTGCCGTGTCTCACTATTTTGATGTGCTTGATCTTCAGAGAGATGCAGCAAAAATGATGGCAATATTTGGCGGAAAAAATCCTCATCCGCAATCAATTATTGTGGGAGGCGTGTCATGCGTTCAGGATATAGAAAATCCGGCAAGAATTGCCCTGTTCAAAAGTTTGCTGAGAAATGTTAGAAAGTTTATCAGGAATGCCTACCTTCCCGACATTTATATGGCAGGAACAATGTATGCTGATGAAGGCTTGGACGGAACCGGAGCAGGTCTGAAAAACTATATGGTTTACGGAAGTTTCCGCCTCGATGATACGGGATTTTATCATTCCAAACTGCTTTTCCCGAGCGGGGTAGTTTTAAATGGTGATTTGACAAAAGCATATGACCTTGACCACAAAAAGATAATCGAAGATGTAACGCATTCCTGGTACAAGGGGGATAAGCGGCTGCATCCGTTTGAAGGCGTAACCATACCTGATTACACAGGACTTGAAAAAAAGAGTGATGGTGTTGCATATCTGAAAACAAAAGGGAAATACAGCTGGATTAAGTCGCCGATATATGGTGACGACCGAGTCGAAGTAGGGCCGTTGGCGCGCTTGGTAGTAGGATATGCAAAGAAGGATAAACGTATCGTTAAATATGTTAATAATTTTCTCAAAAGATCCGGACTTCCGGCCAAGGTACTCTTTAGTTCGCTCGGGCGAACAGCTGCAAGAGCCATTGAAACGGAAATTGTTGCCGATGTAATGGTTGAATGGAGCGACCAGCTTGCTGCAAACGCGGCTTCGGGAGATTTGAGAACCTGGAGTGAATTTGATTTCGACAGCGCGAGCAAAAATGCTGTGGGATATGGGCTTGAAGAAGCACCTCGCGGTGCTTTGGGGCATTGGGTAAAGATAAAAAATGGAAAGGTTGAAAACTATCAGATGGTTGTTCCTACAACATGGAATGCGGCTCCGAGAGATTACAAAGGGAGAAAAGGGGCATACGAGGCAAGCTTGATTGGCATAAAAGTTGCCGACCCCAATCAACCGCTTGAGATCCTTCGCACTATTCACAGCTTTGATCCATGCCTTGCCTGTGCTGTTCATCTTATAGATACCAATGGAAAAGAATTGGGAAACTATAAAGTTAACACTGCCTGTACGGTGTGAGGAGGTGATATGATAAAATCAACATATAAAAAGGTTAAAAGGATGACAACGACAATGCGTTTCATCCATTGGATAAACTTTTTTACTATTGTTGTTGCAGTAGCTACGGGACTCTATATCGCTCACCCATATTATCAAACATTTATTGCAGTTTCGGCAGTGCATAAATATGTAATGGCGTGGAACAGATGGGCACATTTTATAGGTGCGATACTGCTTGATGTAACATTTATTATAATAGCGTATCTCTACTTTTTCAGTAGATTTGATAAACCTTACAAAAAGTTGATTCCTAATCGTGCCAATATCAAGGAATTTGTCGAAGTGCTTCTGAATCTTGTCACTTTTAACAGACGCAAAAGATTCGATTCAAGTCAGAGCGACAGCTTTAACACCGTTTATTTCACTATACTGCATTTGATGCTGCTGTTTATGCTTTTTACCGGATTTCAGCTTTATGTTCAGGGTCTTGAATCCGGCATAAGTTCGATAGGAAGTTGGTGGCCATTGCTGCTGCATATGGCAACAGACTGGACATTATATGTCTTCGGCGGCAATATGGGTGTCAGGATCGCACATCATATCGGAATGTGGTGGATTATTGTCTGGGTATTGTTTCATATCTATTATCAGGTATGGCGTACTATCTTTTGGCAGGAAGGAGACATAGCAATCTCATTCGGCGGTTCAAAATTTGCCAAAGCAGACAGCAGTGATGCCTGAGGCCGTAATTATAGGGGTAGGCAATATCCTGTTGAAAGATGAAGGTGTAGGTATTTATGCCGCGAAATATATTGCTGAGAACTTTTTATTTTCCCCGTCTATTGATATTATAGACGGGGGAACAATTGGCTACAGGCTTATTAATTATCTTCAGGGTTACGATAAAGTGTTTATTCTGGATACTATTTCAGCTGATGATGAACCGGGCAGTATTTACAGTATGCCCTCAGAAGCGTTAATGGGAATGGGTCATTATCGTCGTACAGCTCATGAAGTAGAGGTAGTTGAAATGCTTGAGATCTGTTCATTGACAGAAACAATGGCTGAAGTTAATGTCATAGGTATCGTACCTGAAGATATAAAAAACGTAGGAATTGATTTAACCGATAAACTCAAAAATCATTTTGACGCATTTGTCGGGGCAGCTATTAATGAACTGAAAAAGGCAGGCTTTAAAGCAAGGCGCAAGAGAAACAAAAGATCATTAGATGCGATTATTCAGTCATATAATTTGCCGCATGCACAACGACCGTCAGCCCGCAGGGAAGTTTCAGAACAATTGATTTGAAAAGATACCCTTATTCATCGACACCTTTGAGGCAGCAAAGTAGTTATACCGATATGATTCAAATGAAAGTGAGAGCCGTATTAAAAGTTTGCGGTATTGTACAGGGAGTCGGCTTTCGACCTTTTGTCTATCGATTGGCAAGCCGCTATAATGCCAAAGGAGTTGTACAAAATCGTTCAGACGGAGTTTTGATAGATATTGATATAAGGAAGGATCTGTTTGAAAATTTTATGGCTGATCTGCAGGGCAAGAGGCCGCCGCTGGCAAGAATCGATTCCATAGAAACAAGGTTTGATAATGCTCTTGACAGATCCGGATTTTTCATTGTCGATTCTGATAATCGTGCTCAGAAAACGGCTGCAGTTTCTCCTGATATTGCTATATGCAGCCGCTGTCTGAAAGAGATGAGGGACCCGAAAGATCGACGTTATAACTATTTTTTTATCAACTGCACGAATTGCGGCCCCCGCTATACCATTATAGAAACCTTGCCGTACGACAGACCCAACACATCGATGAATCTCTTTAAAATATGTCCTGAATGCAAAAAAGAATATGACAGTCCTATCAAGAGACGCTATCATGCTCAGCCGGTAAGCTGTTTTGACTGCGGACCGATACTGTCATTTCTAAACAATAATCAGGCAGTATCGGCAACACAAAATGATGCCGTCAATCTAACGGCGGCTCTCCTGAAAAAAGGTAAAATTATTGCAGTAAAGGGATTAGGCGGTTTTCATCTTATGTGCGATGCAGCTAATGCTGAAACGATTAAACGCTTAAGAAAGCGGAAAAACAGGCCGAAAAAGCCGTTTGCGGTTATGTTTCCTAATTTAGAATCGATCGGCAGAGCTGCTAATTTAGATCTATATGATATAACTCTGCTGCTTTCGAAAGAGCGGCCGATTGTCCTGGTTTATAAACGATGCTTTGACGAAACAGAAGAATCGCAGCAGATTCCCGAGATTGTTGCTCCCGACATTGATCGTATCGGCGCTTTTCTGCCGTATACTCCGTTGCATCATCTAATTTTTGATCATATAAACAGACCTCTTATTGCAACAAGCGCCAATATTGGGGGTGAGCCTATCATTTGTTCCGCCGGCGAAATTTTTGAGAGGCTCGGTCATGTAGTTGACGGTGTGCTGGATTATAACCGTAAGATTGTGAACGCCTGCGACGATAGTGTTGTGCAGAGAGCCGGCAGGAGCCATGAAATGCTTAGAATGTCAAGAGGCTATGCTCCTAAATCATTCAAAATTCCGTTCAAAACGGCGAAAAAAATTTTAGCGGTTGGAGCTCATCAGAAGAACACCATCGCTCTTGCATTCGGCAATCAGATCATAGTTTCTCCTCATATAGGTGATTTAAACGGTTATGAAGCATTTGAATATTTCAAGAGAACTGTTCAGACTTTTAAACGGTTCTACAATTTTGAGCCCGACACTATTGTTTGCGATAAGCATCCTGAATATGAAACGACAAAATGGGCATTAAATTTTGCAGAGAATCATAATGCTGAAGATAATAAGCCGATTGAAATTTTGAAGGTTCAGCATCATTATGCGCATCTGTTGGCCTGCATGGCTGAATACAATATAGATGAAAAGGTGCTTGGATTTGCCTGGGATGGAACAGGGTACGGAGACGATGAAACCATTTGGGGCGGCGAGATAATGATTGCAGACACTAAACAATTTAATCGAATAGGTTATTTTTATCCTGTCAGACTTTTAGGCGGTGAAAAAGCGATAGCAGAACCAAGACGAGTTGCTCTTTCTATGCTTTTTGAAAAATATAATAGTGTGGAAAAAATTTTATCATTATCTCTTCCAACTATTGAAGCATTTGGCAAAAAAAAGATTGCTGCGTTTTATGGCATGTGGCGCAAAGGACTCAATTCACCATATAGTTCCTCTGCCGGCCGTATTTTCGATGCAGTTGCCAGTCTCGGCGGTTTTGTTCAGAAAACAAGCTATGAGGGTCAAAGCGGACTTGAAATGGAAGCATGGGCAAATCCTGAAATAAAAGAACAATTTAGCTATGAGATTAAAAACGGCATCGTATCGTTGCTGCCTATGATCGACCAAATCATAAACTTGCATCAAAGCAATAGAGATAAAAAGGTGATCAGAACTATGATTGCTTCGATGTTCATTAATACATTAACCGATATTATTGTAACGTTTTGCAAAAATATTAATCTTCCGGTTGTTTTAGGCGGAGGTGTATTTCAAAACAGAACATTGCTTGAGTCTGTGATTTATCAGCTGGATAAAATGCATCGCAGGTATTATATACAGAAAAATACACCTGTTAACGATGGAGGTGTCTCGATGGGGCAGATATGGCGTGCTCTGCATAATTTTCATGACAGTAAAAATGAACAGTAACGGTATTATAATGATTATCTTTTGGCAATAGTTTTGCCGTAAGGTAAGTTTGTAAGACGGATTCGGACTCCCAATCGGACGCTCAAATTAATAGAGGCGCCCTAAATTAATAAGTGAGGTATATATTATGTGTAAAGATTGCGGCTGCAGTATAACAGAGACAGATGAACATAATCACCGCCATCATCATGAGCATCTTCATGATAATCCGCAACTGAACGATGCAAAAACAATTGAGATTATTACCAAAATATTGGACAAAAATGATCATCAGGCAGATCATAATCGGGTTCATTTTGATAAAAATGGTGTTACAGCTATTAATCTTATGAGCAGTCCGGGCAGCGGAAAAACAACCATGCTGGAATTTATGGCTGATGCGGCAAATTTTAGATTTGGGGTAATTGAAGGAGATCTCGAAACGAATAATGACGCAAAACGTATTCAGTCTAAAGGCATACCTGCTTTTCAAATACAGACAGGTTCGGCATGTCATCTTGACGCATTTATGGTAAGCAGAGGGATATCAGACATGCCGTTAAATAAGATGGATGTCTGTTTTATAGAGAACGTGGGCAATTTGGTTTGCCCCGCCAGTTATGATGTGGGTGCTCATCTGAACTTTGTTTTGGTGTCCGTGCCGGAGGGCGAAGATAAGATTGAAAAATATCCGGTAATGTTTAGTAAGGCCGATCTGATACTGATTACAAAAACCGATCTTCTGCCCTATTTTGATTACGATATCAAAAGAGTAAAAGATGAGGCAAGACGTATTAAGCCGAACGTCGATATTCTCGAACTATCCGTAAAAGATCCGGCAACTGTAAAAAATGTAGTTGACTGGATAAATTTTAAACGGAAATTAAGGAGCTGACGATGTGTCTTTCCATACCGTCGGAGGTTATTGAAATTGATGAAAACAATGTTGCAACGGTTGATACAATGGGAATTAAACGCAAGGTAAGTTTGGACTTGATAGCGGAAACGGTCAATATCGGCGATTATATTCTAATACATGTCGGCTTTGCTATGAGCAAGATTGATAAAGAAAACGCACTTGAAAGCCTTAAAATATATAGAAAGATGATAGATCGGAAGAGCGTCGTGTAGGGAAAGAGTGTAGATCTCGGTGGTCGCCGTAGCATTAAAAAAAAAAAAAAGAAAGCATATGACAAAGCATAT
>CAJVZA010000021.1 GCA_913009315.1 uncultured Hippea sp. | reverse complement strand
AATAAAGGGCAATCTTCAGGAAATTAAAATTCTCAAACTAACCGGTTAGTACCTCAAATTTTAATTTCTAAATCTCACCCTTTCTTTGACTTCTGTGAATCTGTTTACTGTGCAGTGGTCTCATAATTCATAAATTTCAGCTTTTGCGGATTTACTATTATTAACATTAAGGTTGCCGAGTTTTTTTGCATTCTCATTTGCAGTATTTTGAAACGGTTTTAATTTTGCATAAATATCATTCTTGGCATATTTGTAGTATTTTTCTGATTTCTCGTAATTTTCCAATCTACCGCATTTTTTTAATTCTGAAATTACATTGCTGCATCCTGAAAATAATTTACTAGTTTCTTTGAAATGTAATAAAAACCAAAACTCTAGACATGGGTTGTTAACCAAAATCGTTGCGTTGTTATTTTTCTTTAATTGTTTTACATATTTTTTAAACTCTTCGAATTTATCATTTTCAATAATCACATCAAGGTCTAATAACCAAATGACCTTATCATATATTTGAGCATTATTTTTTGCCAATTCAAATAATTCTTTTAACTTTTTATTTTTCGGCAGTTCCGGTTTGATATCAATTCTTGGAAGTTCTTCGAATTCTTTCATTAACTGCAAATACCAAATTTCAGTCTGTCCATCTACTATTATGGAATAAGATTTTTTAACTCTCCGCTTCCGTTTGTTCTCAATTCTTGTCATCTTCGAACTCGATATAGTAATCGTTTAAGTTCGGTGCCGCCCCGAGCTTGCCTATTTTATAAGCATTGTAAATTGAGCTTGTATTTCTGATAACAGAAGAATCAAAGTCTGTTAAAGAAAACAAATCCGTTGAACAGTCTTCTTTTCTTTCGGTAAACCATATTGCATCTTTTCTCAATATATCTTTTTCCATAAGAAGTTCCCTGTGGTGAGTTGTTGTTATCAATTGGGACTCTTTTGAGTTTACCAAAAAAGTAAGTAAAAAATGTTTTACTAAATCGGGATGAAGTGAAGACTCCAGCTCATCAATTAGCAGAATACCTTTTTCGTTGATAATAAGACTTAATATTCCGCTAAACTCATAGTACCGTTTTGTGCCGGCAGATTCATATTCTATGGGCAACGTATAATTGTCTTTACCAATTGTATGTTGTAATAATATCTCCAGGGTTTCTATTTTTTTGGATTCTTTTATCTTACCAATTTCTTCATAAGAAAAATTTGAATCTTTAGTTATAAAATTGAGTAACTCTTTAGTAAGTTCTATGCTTTGATCTTTTATAATAATATCGGAAATACCAAAATCGGCTTTTTTAAGTATCTCAACAACATTTCTTTTTTTTATTTCTTTTTTTTCTATCCAATCGGAAACAAAAGAAACCAAATCTGTTCCTGGTTCAATTATCGGTTTCAATTTATTATTAAACCAGTTGACAACATCCTGCAATTCAGTTGATTCAAAGTTCGTTTTTAAATACCCGCCCAAAACCGTATTATTCCATAATGTGTTTCCAATCAAAGCAGATTTACTCTCTTTGCTAATTTTTACTTTTGATCCAAAAGTAATCTCCGTCAATTGTTTTTTAACATCGGTTGACCTACTATATACAAGAGCTTTATTCGGCTTGTGGAAATACAAACTTTCCCTAACTATTGCTTTTTTGTTTAACTCTATTTCATAAGCGTATTTCACCTTATTTTGAATAAACTTCAATGAAAAAACGGTATTATGATTTTTACTTATTGTATCAAACAAGAAAGGTTCAAAGTTAAAGATCTCTGTTTTCTTTACAAAAGGCTTCAGTACCAAATCTCTTAAAAAATCAAGAGCTTGCAGAACAGTTGTTTTGCCTGAAGCGTTTGCTCCATAAATAAGCCCTAATTTTAAAAGTCGCAGTCCCTTTATAGGCTGTATAACATAGTAATCTTCTAAATCATTTGATTTTGCAGCCTCAAAAGAAAGCGTAACCCGGTCTTTTATCGAATAGAAATTCTTTACCGAAAAATTTATTATCATGGTTTTTGCCTCCATATTTGCAACTTATTTACAAATATACATACAATTTCTATAATAATCAAACATTTATTCTGTTTTTTAAGAATTAGCAAGTAATGGATGGTGAATCGTATAGAATAAAATAAAAAAAGATGTTGAAGTTATTTGAAAACAATCTGAATTCTATTTTCCGAAAGGGTGTGAATATGCTTATTGTGCAGTGGTCTCACAGTTGGGATTTTTAATTGTTTTTCCCATGCGCGCTGTTCTTTTCATGCAAAATATTGGATATATCTTTTCTAATGCGGCATATTTTGTTTGACAAAAAGAAAGATTTATAATAGTCTGCTTTTATCAGGTTCAAAGGAAGTCCGGTGAAAATCCGGCGCAGCTCCCGCTGCTGTATGGCTGACGAACCCCTATAACACCACTGGAATTTCCGGGAAGGCAGGGAAGTAGGATGAAGCCGAGCCAGAAGACTTACCTGATAAACTTTTATGACGGGAGGTCAGTATGGTTTTTCCAGGTTTTGGTTGATTCTTTATCTGTTTTCCATTTATTATTTTGTTATTTCTGCCAAATTGATATCAAATGGAGGTGCCGATAGATGTTCAAGCGGATCAAAAAAAGAGATGGACGTATTGTCCTTTTTGATGTTTCGAAAGTAACCGATGCTATAGTCAAAGCCGGCGTTGCAACAGGTGAGTTCGGAAAAGAAGAAGCTGAAAAATTAGCTTTACGGGTAATTAATCTTGCTCTGTCCGTCACAAAAAGCAGAATCCCCACCGTAGAAGGGATACAGGATATTGTTGAGGAAGTACTGATTAGTTCGCCTTACAGGAAGACCGCAAAAGCTTATATCGTTTACAGGGATCAGCATAAAAAGATAAGAGAAATAGTTGAAAAATCCGATGTTGATCTGATTGATAAATATTTGCAGAAATTGGATTGGAAAGTAAACGAAAATAGCAATATGAGCTTCTCTCTTCAGGGACTCAACAACTATGTCTCATCTTATATAAGTAAAATATACTGGTTGAATAAAATCTATCCGGATGAGATAAGAAAAGCACATACTGAAGGTGATTTTCATATACACGATCTTAACCTGCTTTCTGTATATTGCGTCGGATGGGACTTGCAGGATCTGCTTATCAAAGGATTCAGGGGTGCTTCAGGCAAAGTAGCAAGTAATCCGGCAAGGCATTTCAGAACTGCTCTCGGGCAGATAGTAAACTTCTTTTTTACGCTTCAAGGTGAAGCGGCCGGAGCTCAGGCATTTTCCAATTTCGACACACTTTTGGCGCCGTTTATAGCGCATGATGCGTTAAGCTACGGTGAGATTAAGCAGGCGCTGCAGGAGTTTGTATTCAATCTTAATGTTCCGACAAGAGTAGGATTCCAAACGCCATTTACAAACTTGACGCTGGATTTAAAAGTTCCGGAGTATCTGTCAAAACAGTCAGTGGTAATGGAAGGCAAACTTCAGAATGTCGTTTATGCAGACTTTCAAAGCGAGATGGATCTATTAAACAAAGCATTTATGGAGGTTATGTCGGAAGGTGATGCCGACGGACGGGTATTTACATTTCCAATTCCAACCTACAGCATAACGAAAGATTTTGATTGGAAGAATAAAAATCTTGAACCGTTGTGGGAGGCTACTGCAAAATATGGAATACCTTATTTCACAAACTATATTAATTCGGACATAAGTCCTGAAGATGCAAGAAGCATGTGCTGCAGGTTAAGATTGGACACAAGAGATCTCAGAAAAAGAGGAGGAGGGCTTTTTGGTGCGAATCCTCTGACAGGTTCGATAGGTGTTGTAACAATCAATATGCCGAGAATAGGCTATGTATCAAAAGACGAGGATGAATTTTTTGTGAGACTTGGCAATCTGATGGAACTGGCCAAAGAGAGCCTTGAAATAAAAAGGAAAGTGCTTGAAAGGTATACAGACGGCGACTTGTATCCCTACACAAAATTTTATCTTGGCAGCATGAAGAAGCGATTCGGTAGATATTGGGATAATCATTTCTCTACAATAGGGCTTGTAGGTATGAATGAGGCTTGCTTAAATCTCTTCAACAAGAATATAGCGTCTGAAATCGGACAAGAGTTTTCAAACAGAGTTTTGACTTTTATGGGAAATAAGCTGCTGTTGTTCCAAAAGGAAACAGGAAACTTCTACAATCTGGAGGCAACACCTGCAGAAGGAACAAGCTACCGTCTGGCATTAATCGATAAAAAAAAATATAAAGAGATCATAACAGCGGGCAAAAAAGATAGACCTTACTATACAAATTCAAGTCAGCTTCCGGTGAACCTTACAGATGATGTTTTTGAAGCGTTAGATCTTCAGGATAGTCTGCAGACAAAATATACCGGAGGAACCGTGCTTCATCTGTTTGCAGGTGAGGAAATTTCAGATTACAGAAGTATAAGAACACTTATACGCACAATTTTTGCGAACTATTCGTTACCTTATGTTACTATTACGCCAACATTTTCTATTTGTCCCGTTCATGGATATATTGCCGGAAGCCATTATGAATGCCCAAAGTGCAGAGAGGAAAAGGTCGCGGAGGTAGAAGGAAAAATTGAGAAATTAAAAAGCGAATCATACAAATCAACGATTGCCGAAGATTAACAATACAAACGGTGACTATATTAATTCATGAACGATTCTCAGCCTCAAACCGGTTCCTTCTGCGTTGTAAATCCTGGTAGAATCGCAGGGCTGCTGCCAGGGTTTACACCCTGCCGACGGATTAGGATTTTCAATTTGAACGTTTGGAATTAATAGAGATATCATACATACAGGAGATACAGAAATGAAAGATATTAATGCAGAAATTAGCGAATTGGAAAATGAAAAATGTAACATAAAAGGCGTAAAATGCGAAGTTTATTCAAGGGTAGTGGGGTATCTTCGACCGGTCAGTCAGTGGAATATCGGCAAAAAAGAGGAATTTCACAGGAGAAAAACTTTTGATCTTGCGAAATAATTAAGAAAACTGCAATTGTCATAGAGGTCATGTATTTATAATGTTAATAGGCGGGTTTCAAAAATTTTCACTAATCGACTATCCGGGTGAAATCTCAGCGATAGTTTTTGGTTCCGGATGCAATTTTAGATGTCCGTACTGCCATAATCCGGAGCTGGTAAATATGACCTCGCCTGTTATTCCGGAAGAGAAAATCTTGAGCTTTTTAAAACAACGAACAGGAAAACTGACCGCCGTTTCAATTACGGGGGGTGAGCCGACCATTCAAAAAGATCTGCCGAAGTTTATAGCCGAGATTAAGAAAATTGGTTTTTTGGTAAAGCTGGATACGAATGGCGGTAATCCCGATATGTTAGAAAAACTGATCGAAGATAGATTGATTGATTATGCGGCAGTGGATATAAAAACGCCTCTTAACCGATATAACGAGCTGGTTGGCGGCGATTGCAGTATGCTGGTAGAAAAGAGTATAAAGATTATTATCTCATCAGCTGTAAATTATGAATTCAGAACAACCGTTGTAAAATCGCTTCTGTCTGAAGATGATATTCTAAAAATAGGAAAGACAATATCTGGAGCTGCTATCTGGTATTTGCAAAGGTTTGTTCCAACAAAGACTTTGGATCCGCTGTTTATTAACGAAAACAGCTATCAGGAATCTGAATTGAAAAGGATAGCTGTAGAATTGGAGAAAAATTATGTACATAAATGCACTGTCAGATAATAGTACTGACACGAAAGGTAAAATTATTACTAATGTTTTAGGTTATCCCGGAATTGGGGATAAGAGAGAGCTGAAGAAGGCCATTGAATCTTTTTGGTACGGCGGGCTCACTGAAAATGCATTGCTGACTGCTGCCAGCGACATTAAAAATAAAAATTGGAAAATGCTTAAGAAAATAGGTATAGATCTGATTCCAGGCAACGATTTTACTCTGTATGACCGCATGCTCGATATGAGCTGTATGTTGGGGGCAATTCCCGATCGATTCGACCGGAATGGAACAATGATTGACCTTGACCTGTATTTTAGGATGGCAAGAGGAAAAAGCATGACAGGAAAACCTGACATAAAGCCATGCGAGATGACAAAATGGTTCAACACAAACTATCACTACATTGTTCCTGAACTTGATAAAAATACAAATTTCCGGCTATCGTCTAACAAAATATTTGATGAATTTATGCAGGCACGCGAGATCGGTATTCTTATAAAGCCTGTTTTGGTGGGTCCGGTTACCTATCTTATGTTAAGCAAAAATTATTCTAACGAGTCGTTCGATATTTTACGGCTTCTGGATAAAATTGTTCCGGTTTATGCGGCAGTCATTAAACGATTGGGTGAGCTCGGTGCTGAATGGATACAGCTTGACGAACCGGTTTTTTCGCTGGATCTATCTGATAATATTTGCAATAAATTGGAGTATGCATATGATATTCTTGGTAAAGTTTCAAAATCTAAAATTATGGTTGCGAACTATTTTGGAGATTTAAGAGACAATCTGGAAACTTTTACAAATTTGCCGATTGATGCTGTTCATATTGACGCGGTGGCTGCACCAAATGAGATTAAAGAGGCGGCCGATGCTATAAAAGGAAAGGGTAAAATGCTCTCAATAGGTATAGTTGACGGGCAGAATATATGGATAAATGATCTTGAGGCATCAAAAGAATTGTTATCGGATACTGCTTCTATTATCGGAAAGGACAATATTATGATAAGCACATCTTCTTCGTTGGAGTATGTTCCGGTAAGCGTGAAATATGAAAATCAGATGGATGGTAAAATAAGAAATCGACTTTCATTTGCAAGAGAAAAGGCAAGCGAACTATCCATATTATCTAAAATATTGAATGACAGCACTGACGAGAATGTAGATAGACTTATAAAACGCAATAGAGCGGCAATTAAATCCGGAAAAGACCATTTTTCAGTGAATAATCAAATCGTGAGAGACAGATGTAGCAGTATTGCTGATAAGGATTTGCGCAGAAAATCACCGTATGCCGTCAGAGCTGAAAAACAACGTCAGATATTTAATCTTCCCGAACTGCCCACTACTACCATAGGATCTTTTCCTCAAACTAAAGAAATAAGAAAAGTTAGACACGATTTTAAAAAGGGTGATATAGATAAAGAAGAATATGAGAATTTTATAAAAGATAAAATAAAATATATTATCTCGATTCAGAAAGAGATAGGACTTGACGTGTTTGTTCATGGTGAACCCGAACGGGGCGACATGGTTGAATATTTCAGCGATAAACTAAACGGTTTTATTTTTACTCAAAATGGATGGGTTAGAAGTTACGGCACCAGATGCGTTAAACCGCCTATCATTTATGGAGATATTTCAAGAAAATGTCGAATGACGGTAAAATGGGCTGAATATGCTCAATCCCTGACCGACAAACCCGTCAAAGGAATGCTGACCGGCCCGAACACAATGCTGCAGTGGAGCTTTGTGCGCAACGACCAGCCTCTGGATCAAACTGCTGCTCAAATTGCACTGGCAATTCGAGACGAGGTGCTGGATCTGGAAAAGGCCGGAATAAAGATGATTCAGATAGATGAACCGGCATTACGGGAAGGCTTACCGTTGAGGAAAAATCAATGGAGCAAGTACCTTAAGTCGGCTGTAGGCAGTTTTAAACTTGCCGCTAATGGTGTGACTGATGCTACCCAGATTCACACTCATATGTGCTACAGCGAATTTAATGATATTATAAAATTTATAGCGGATATGGACGCAGATGTTATATCCATAGAGGCGTCACGATCAAATATGGAACTATTGGACTCATTTAGAAGTTTTAAATATCCTAATGAGATAGGCCCCGGTGTTTATGATGTTCATTCCCCGAGAATACCAAGCGTAAGCGAGATAGCAGATCTTATTAAAAAGGCGTCAAATGTTGTGCCGATAAAACTTCTTTGGGTCAATCCGGATTGCGGTCTCAAGACGAGACAATGGCGTGATGTCATACCGTCTTTAAAAAATATGGTAACGGCAGCTAAACTTTGCAGAGCTATTCTGAAACAGCGGTACAAATAGAAGTGTTCTAAAGATAGACCAAAAATTTATGAGACTACCGTACAATAAGCGGTGAATCTGTTTATTGTACGGCGGCATATTAAAGCTTTTTCATTCCCTCATAAGCTGCAACGAGAATAGGATCCCACACCGGCGAATAAGGAGGAGAGTAGGCAAAATCCTGTTTATATAGTTCATCCAATTTCATCGAATGGGCTATTGCCATTGCCAGCGGATTTATTCTCTCGACTCCTCCTCCGATAATTTCCGCTCCCACAACTGTTCCATCAGATTTAAATATGATTCTTAAAGTCACTTTTTTTGTTGTCGGATAGTAGTGGGCTTTGCTTTCCGATTTTATTGTTACCGATGCAACCGGTATATTTTCCAGTGCTGCTTGATCAACTCCAATGCCGCTTCTTGCAACGCCCATATCAAAGCATCTTAGTATTGCAGTTCCAACCACACCTGCAAATTTGACATCAATGCCGGTCATTGCGAGGCCTGCAATCCTTCCCTGCTTGTTTGCTGTTGTTCCAAGAGGAATAAAACGGTTTCCAAGCAACTTGTGATAGGTTTCTGCGCAATCTCCGGCTGCATAAATTGCATCATCAGATGTCTTCATGCTTCTGTCAACCGCTATTGCACCTTTGTAACCAAGTTTAATTCCGGATGATTTTGCCAAATTGCTGCAAGGTTTTACACCGACTGAAAGAAGAACAAAATCCGTATCAAATTCCCCGTTGTCGGTTACTATCTTGATATTTTTTGATTCTTCGATTGTCTGAAGCGAAGTTTCGGTTCTTATTCTTATTCCGATTTCTGTCAGATAGTTTTGAATCGTCTCTGCCATATCGCTGTCGATAATCGGCAAAATTTGCGGAAGCCGCTCAATCATAAGGACGGACAATCCAATCCGGTTAAACTGTTCAGCCATCTCAATTCCGATAGCGCCTGCCCCTATGATTGTTACTTTTTTTGGGGCATTTTTCTTGATAAAATTTTTAATTTTTATAGAGTCGTCAATTGTTTTAAGTGTGAAAACCTTTTCTGAACTGATTGAAATCTGCGGAACAAACGGCTCCGCGCCTGTTGCTATCAAAAGTTTATCATAAGCAATTTTATCTGTTTTTCCTCGACAAAAAACAATTTTATTAAGCCGGTCAATTTTTACTGCTTCAGTTTCAGTGAGTATGTCAATATTTTTCTTTTTGAAATATTCGACCGATCTTCCCAGCAAAGCCTCATAATTATCAATTTCATTTCCGATAAAATACGGCATACCGCATGCCGCATAAGAGATGAATCTTCCTTTTTCCATAACGGTAATTTTTCCATCAGTCTTGCTTCTAATTCTATTTGCCGCTGAAAGTCCTGCCGCATCTGCGCCGATAATCAAGTATTTCATTTTACCTCCTGCTGTTTTATTTATAGGGTATTTCTATTAATCCTTTGCATTTCAAACTGAGAGTCCAAGTCCGTCGGTAAGTCGCAAATTGCAGATTGCTGCAGGGGATTACCAAAGGAGAGGTTAATTAGGTGTTTATGTTCATGGATTAATGAAAATGCCCTAATATATAATATTGTTGAAAATCGGTTTTTTTCAATTAAATTAAGAGATATCAATAACTTATATTATCTTAATAAAGGAGGAGCTATGCTTTTTGATGAACTGAAAACAAAGGGGCTTAAACTTAAAAACAGAGTAGTTATGAGTCCGATGTGTATGTACATGGCCGGCGGCGACGGCAAGGTTACCAACCGGCATATTAATCATTATGCGACAAGAGCAATCGGAGGAGTAGGACTGATTATCCCTGAAGTAACGGCTGTCAGCCCTGTCGGGCGTATTTCTGATAACGATTTAGGCTTGTGGAATGATAGTCAGGTCGATGATTTCAGACAACTGATTGATGCGGTTCATCAATGCGGATCAAAGATCGGGGTTCAACTTGGACATGCAGGAAGAAAATCGGAAGCAGAAGGAGAACCGATTGCACCATCGGCAATCAGCTATAGCAATAAACACAGAACGCCCAAAGAAGCAGCAACCGACGAGATTGGTCAAATCATGGATCAATTTGCGGCTGCCGGTAAACGGGCAATTGCCGCCGGAGTCGATGTCATAGAGATACACGCTGCACATGGCTATTTTATCAATGAAATGCTGTCTCCCTTAACAAACAGACGGAACGACCAATATGGCGGTAACTTTGAAAATAGAAACCGATTCTTAAGCGAACTATTGAAAAAGATAAGAAAATTTTGGGGCGGCCCTCTATTTGTACGCGTATCTGCCGATGAATACGAAAAAGAGGGGAATCATATTGAAGAAACGGTAACAACCGCCAAACTTGCCAAAAAAGCGGGAGCTGATTTAATAGATGTAAGCTCGGGTGGTCTTACTCCAAAATTACCCGCAACATATCCCGGATATCAGGTAGCATTTTCAAGAAGAATAAGAAAAGAAGCTGATATTATGACAGGGGCAGTAGGTTTAATAACGACAGATGAATACGCAGAGGCGATACTGCATGATGGGTCGGCCGATCTGATTTTTTTAGGCAGAGAACTGTTGAGAAATCCGTATTGGGCACTTTATGCCGCAAATAAATATGGAATTAAACTGTATCCGGAATCATATCAAAGGGCATTCTGAAAATTGCAGGAGTTTAGATATTCGTTGCTTGACGAATCTTATGTATTAATTTCCGAGAAGAGAAAAGAACGCTCAAATCTCTTTATAAAAAAGATTTCGGACAAAAAAAGTTGTCCGTTTGATGAGGGCAATGAATTAATGACACCTGCTGAAGTTTATGCGGTTCGGGACAATAATAAAAAGGATCAGACCGGGTGGAAGATAAGAGTTGTTCCGAATTTGTATGCGGCAGTTTCCAAGTCTGTCTTTAAAACCGGTGAAAATCAATTTTTCAAAGTCATTAACGGTTACGGCTATGCCGAAATAATTGTTGAGACACCGATTCATAACCAACGAATGGATCAGTACAGCTTGAAGCAGTTTGAGCTTTATTTTGCGGCAATTATTAACCGACTTAGCAATATAGCGAAAGATCGAAATATAAAATATATTCAAGTGTTTAAGAATAACGGTATAGATAGCGGCGCAAGTCAGACACACCAGCATACACAAATCATTGCTATACCCTTTGTTCCAAAAATGATAGCTAATCGATTCAAGCGATTGAAGGAGTATTATGAAAAAAACGGCAGGTCATATTTTAGTGATCTCGTGGAACAAGAGATTGCTTTAAATGAAAGAATTATATTAGAAACTTCGGATTTTGCTGCGATCTGTCCATATGCATCGAAAACGCCTTTTGAGATTATGATTATCCCTAAGGATGATATTGCATCATTAACGCTGCTTGACAGCAACAAACTTGTATCACTATCTAAAATACTTAAAAAACTAATGGCAGCCTTATATAGAAAATTTAAGGATTTTTCGTTCAATCTAACATTAAGCGAGCCTCCAAAAGGGTATAATGATGCCGGTAATTTTTTCAGATTTTATATAACTATCCTGCCGAAAATGACTACCGCCGGAGGTTTTGAGCAAGCTACAGCTATTTTCATAAATCCATATCTTCCGAAAGAGTCCGCAAAAGAACTAAAAAGTATATTGAAGCAAATATAAATTATGAGACCGCTGCACAATAAGCAAATTCACAGCTTTTCATGAGGTTTTCTATAGGGCAACTCTATTAATTCTAAGCGTTTCAAATTGAGAGTCCAATTCCGTCTCATCAAGACGCAAATTGCAGGTAATAGCAGAGCTATTGCCAAAATTTGCGACGCGCAGGCAGGCGAATTCGGGACCCAGGATGATCGTTTACGAATTAATAGAGTTGCCCTGAAGACAAGGCAAACTTCTGAAGGACTAACGGGTTAATTCAAAGAAGCAAAACGCAAGTATATGGGAAATCTCATAAAGCCCGCTGGGAAGTCAAATAAAGGGCAATCTTCAGGAAATTAAATTCTATAGGGCATTTCTGTTAATTTCTAAATCTTACTCTTTTTTTGACTTCTGTGGATCTGTTTATTGTACAGTGGTCTCATTATGGTGCCGAAGGCCGGACTTGAACCGGCACGGGTATACCCCACTACCCCCTCAAGATAGCGCGTCTACCTGTTCCGCCACTTCGGCATTCCGATTTTCTACCACAATAGATAAAATATGTCAAGAGCGATCTGAATTATTGCCTGTAATTTTCTGCAGTGTATCTCCAACTATTGTAAAGGATAACACCGTTATCAATATGGCTATCCCTGGAAAAAGTGTCAGCCACCAGGCTATGGAAATATAATCTTTACCTTCGGATAAAATTGAACCCCACGAAGCAACCGGAGGCTGAACCCCTATGCCAAGAAAGCTGAGTGCCGATTCGGTCAGAATTGCCGATCCTACTCCCAAGGTCGCATTAACTATAACAGGAGCAAGGCTATTTGGGATCAGATGATGCAGCAGAATTTTCAGATCCGTTTGGTTGGCCAGGCGGCTTGCAAGTATAAATTCTGTCTTTCTGAGCCGCATCACCTCCGCTCTCACCATCCTTGCTACACCCATCCAACTCGTAAGTCCTATGATTACCATGACATTAATGATGCCGGGTCCTACATAGCTTATGACTGCAAGTATTAAGAAAAATACAGGAAAAGATAAAAATGCATCTACAATACGCATAATGGCCGCATCAATGAAGCCGCCTTTTAAGCCGGCTATTCCACCTAAAATAACTCCGATAGTTGTTGAAATACCGACCGCTATCAGACCAACCTCTATCGATATTCTACTTCCATAAATCATTCTTGAAAGCAGATCTCTGCCAAGCCTGTCGGTTCCAAGGAGAAATTGTGACGATGGTCCGGAGAGTATAGAACTATGTATCTGATATGGGTTATACGGAGCAATAATCGGTGCGAAAACAGCGGACACAATAATAAAAGAGATGCAAACAACAGACAGTATGAGCAGCGGGTTGTTTTTGATCAAATTACGCAGTAAAATTCACCTTTTTCGACGCGCTTTACATTATACAAAGCATTGTCCAATCTCTCCAAAACGGTTTCCAAGTTATCATTTTTATTAATCACGGTCATACCGCATGAAGATGTAACCCTGAACAGCGTTTCCTTGTATTTGTATTTTATATTATTTAAACTGCTTAATATTTTCTTTCCTACATCAATAGCCTGCTTGCTGTCTGTTTCAGGCAGAAGAACAATAAATTCATCACCGCCGTAACGATACACGCTGTCGGATGTTCTAATATTCGATTTAGTATAATTTACGACTGATTGCAGAACCTTATCTCCGGCTACATGACCGTAGTTATCATTTACATGCTTAAAGTCATCTAAATCAAGCATCAAAATAGAAACATTTCTATTGTAACGCTTAGATCTGCTCATTTCACTTTTTAAGTCCATATCAAAAAGTTGCCTGTTGCCTGTTCCGGTCAAGTAATCACGCAAGGCTACATTTTCCATCTTTTCTATCATAACGAGCTCATGATTAACGATATTGCTGATTCTGTTGATATGTCTTTTAAGAAGCTTGTTCGCATCTTTTATTGCAGCTATTTCACTAACAAGCCTTTTACTTTTTTTGAGAGTATCTTCAAGATTTACTATTTCCTCTAAATTTTTTTCTGATTCAGAAAGCTTATCAGTGTGCTCACTGACTGCATTTAATATATTATCAGCTACATAGTTGATATTTTTTGTCGATTTTTCTAAAGATACTATTCTATCCTTTCTACCAGTATTACTTATGTATTTATCATAGTCAGTAATACCTTTTTCGGCAACACAAGCTTTAAAATATGACTCATATACCTTAGGAGTAGGTATTTCTTTCCCCTCAGACATCCTTAACAGTGCCTCATTAGCTATCTTTTCTATTAACCTACTATTCAATTACACTCCCTCAAGTACAAGATCACCTGATATTACCTTTGACAACCTTCCTCTGTTCTCTTCAACAATCAGGTACCCGCTGCTGTCTATATCTCTGGCAATTCCGCTTACAATGCCTCCCGAGCCGCTAATTATTACCTTATTGCCTATGGTATTATTGTTCAATCTCCAATAAGACAAAAGACATTCAGGATTCATAATAATATTTTCAAGTTGTATGTCAAGTTCCTGCACAATAAAGGAAACAAACTTTATAGGATTTATATAGCTTCCGGCTTCCGACAGCGAACCGTATATTCCATTATCATACAGATCAATACCAATACCTATTGCAAGATATGCCAATTCGTTCCCCTCTGTTTCGGTTTCTATGAGAATACCGCTAATTTTTTTTCCATTAAAAAAAATATCATTAGGCCATTTTATCTTCGTGTGAATACCATATTGCTTGTCAAGCAGTTTTGATATGGCAACGGATGAGGCAAGATTTATCAAAGGCAGCACACTCATCGAAAAATCAGGCTTCACAGTAACCGTCATATAGATGCCGGCATCAGTCGCTGAAAGCCAAGATCTTTTATGCCTTCCTCTGCCGGAGGTTTGCTCTCGCGCCAAAGCAATTACACTTTTTCCGTTTTTATACTCCCTTTTTGCTATATCCATTGTTGAGCTGACGCTAGTGTTAAACACGATATCGTTTGGGAGCCATTTAGTTTTAGGAATTTTGTATCCGGACGGCCAAAGGCAGGTTGGTCTGTTAGTCAATCTATAGCCTTTTTTTTGCAAGGCCTCTATTTCGTAACCTTTTTCTATAAGATTTCGAATTCTTTTCCATACGGCCACTGTAGAAATATTCAGTCTGTCGGCAAGCTGTCGGCCGGAAATAAATTTCCCCTGATTCTCAAAAAGCAGATCGATAATTTGGCTTTGCATATAATTATTATTCTCTCTTTGAGTGCATTGTCAACTTCCGTCACCTATTGATTTCTTCACAGTTTCACATTATATAGAATGGTAAGGAAATAAAAACAAATCAATGAATATCCATAAAATATTAAATGAGATTCGAAGCGGCTTTAAAAAAGGAGTTGCAATAAGTCTAAAAATAGTTGCTTATACATTCCCGCTTTATATCCTTGTGGATATCTTAAATCAGTTGGGAATCATAGCAAAAGTAGGAAAGCTGTTTTCTCCGTTTATGAGACTTATTGGCCTTCCGGGTAATGCATCAATTGTTCTGATATCAGGATTTCTTTTGAATTTATACGCTGCCATCGCGGCAATGGTGCCGTTGAATTTAACGGTTAAACAGATAACGATAATCGGATTGATATTGGGAATTTCTCATAATCTTTTTATAGAAACAGCTGTACTCTCGCGCGTTGGCGCCAAAGGATATATAATCGTTCTTACCCGCCTGTTAACGGCATTTTTTGCGGGAGGAATGCTGAATCTGTTATGGCGATAAACTTTCTGCACGTATTAGGCGGAGCATTGTATCTAAGTCTTAAACTATCGGCTATTATCATATTATTGACAATTGCTTATGAGATATATGAGAATTCAAAGCTGTATGAGACTATAAAACAGCTTGCCGGCAAACCTCTCAAAAAGATCGGTATCTCTTCAAATGCGTCTGTTACCATGATTGCGGGACTTCTTCTTGGAATAGCTTACGGTTCAGCTGTTCTTATAAAAGATTCTATGGAAAATAAAATGAGTTACACCGATATTATCCTCTCTGCCATTTTCCTATCAATTTGTCATGCAATAATTGAGGATACACTGATATTTGTTGCCATAGGTGCAAATGGAGTTATTTTGTTTGGAAGCAGAGTGGCGCTTGCACTCACAATTGTGGCAATACTGAATAAGATATTGCAAAACAGACGATGACTAAATAAAACTACCGGAGGTACTCCTGCGCATAGGACACCTCTATTAATTCTAAGCGTTCAAATTGAAAATCCAAATCCGCCTGCCTGTGCGTGCGACTCGCCCGCACAGGCAGGCAGCTCTTATAAACTCACTTTACACTCTTGACAAATTTATTAATAAGGATAGAATCTAAGCAGGGGTTATTTATAACTTATTCCTCACCATAAGGAGAGGAAGGAGGTCGATATGGGGGTAAAACGTAGGGAATTTCTGAAACTAACCGGTTTAATATCTCTAGGCAGTTTTCTGCCTTCAGTCAAAGAAGCAATGGCAGCTTCCGTGCCGCTTCTCAAAAAGATGGCGGAAAGTCCTACCATCTGTCCTTACTGCGCGGTAGGATGCGGTCAGATCGTCTCAAAAAGAGGAAACAAACTTTTGGATATAGAAGGCGATCCCGATCATCCTATCAACAGAGGTGCGCTCTGTCCAAAAGGTGCGGGTTCGCGTCATCTTGCCGACAATCCGAGACGCATCACAGAGCCGCTTTACAGGGCTCCGGGGTCGGATCACTGGGAGAAAAAAAGCTGGGACTGGATGCTTGATGCCGTTGCGAAAAAAATCAAAAAAACAAGAGATGAAACGTTCATAAGATTCGACAAGGACGGTTATGAGATAAATCGTTCCGAAGGCCTGGCTTATCTCGGAGGAGCAGCTCACAACAACGAAGAATGCTATGCTGCGGTAAAATTTGCCAGAGCGCTGGGTATTCCGTGGCTTGAACATCAGGCGCGAATATGCCATTCATCTACCGTTGCGGCACTCGCAAACTCATTCGGCAGGGGAGCAATGACCAATCATGTTATTGATATGAAAAACTCTGATATGTTTCTCATTATGGGCTCTAATGCCGCGGAAAACCATCCTCTGACATTCAAATGGATAATGGAAGCAGTTGAAAAATACGGAGCAAAGATAATATCGGTTGATCCGCGTTTTACCAGAACCTCATCAAAAGCGCACTATTTCGCCCAGATAAGAGCCGGAACCGATATTGCATTTTTGGGCGGAATGATTAAATACATAATGGAAAATAAAAAATATGATGAGTTTTATGTCAAAAACTATACCAATGCCGCTCTTCTTATAAATCCTGATTTCAAAGATACTTCTGAACTCGATGGGATATTCTCAGGCTATAATGCTAAAAAAAGAACTTACGACAAATCGACCTGGCAATATCAGACTGATGAGAACGGCATTCCTCTGCGTGACGAAACACTAAATGATCCTAACTCTGTATTTCAGATAATGAAAAGACATTACGCAAGATACAGTTTTGAAATGGTTTCAAATGTTACTGGTGTAGCGATAAAAAAACTCAAAACAATTTATGATCTATATTCCTCAACCGGTCAAAAAGGCAAAGCAGGCACAATCCTGTATGCAATGGGTGCAACTCAACATACATATGGTACTCAGCATATAAGAGGATATGCAGTTATACAGCTTTTATTGGGAAATATCGGGGTTGCCGGAGGAGGAGTAAATGCGCTTAGAGGTCACGGCAACGTTCAGGGCTCAACCGACCATGGTCTGCTTTTTCATGATCTGCCCGGCTATCTCGGACTTCCTAAACGCGAAGAAAAGACATTGGATGCAAGGATTAAAGATAAAACACCGGAAAATTATGATCCCAAAAGTTTGAACTGGTGGAAAAACTACGGCAAATATTTAACAAGTCAACTTAAAGCATGGTGGCGGGAAACGGATCCCCGTGTAAGCTATCATTATCTCCCGAAACTCGGACCTCACAAAAACGATATTCCAGATGCCGGTTCGAACTATTCTCACATTGCAATATTTGAGGCGATGTATCAAAATGTCATTAAAGGATTTTTTGTTATGGGTGAAAATCCCGCCGTGAGCGCCTCTAATGCCGGACCGGCAAGAAATGCAATGGCCAATCTCGACTGGCTTGCAGTGCTTGAGATATTTGATACCGAGACTGCAAGTTTCTGGAATCGTCCGGGTGCCAATCCAAAAAAGATCAAAACGGAAGTTTTTCTGCTTCCAAATACCGTATGGGTCGAGAAAAGCGGAAGTTTTACCAATACGGGAAGATGGGCACAATGGAAAAATAAAGTAATCGACAGGGTCGGTAATGTTAAAGATGAACTCTGGATCTATACCGAGCTTGTCAAACGACTAAAAAAATTGTACTCGGAGAGCGGCGCCTATCCCGATCCGGTGCGTAATCTTTCTTGGTGGGACGTCGAAACAGAGCGATTACCGGAGGCAATTGCAAAGGAGATCAACGGTTTTGATATCAAAACCGGTAAATTGGTATCAAGCTTTACAAAACTTAAAGATGACGGCAGCACCGCATGCGGAAACTGGCTCTATTCCGGCAGCTTTACGGAAAAAGGCAATATGATGGCAAGACGCAACGATGTTGATCCCCATCCTGCAAAAATCGGCACATATTCAAACTGGTCATGGAACTGGCCTGTCAACAGAAGAATTTTGTATAACAGAGCTGGTGTTGACCTAAACGGACAGCCTTTTGATCCTCGAAGATGGGTAATCAAATGGAACGGATCAAGATGGATTGGGGACGTTCCCGACGGAGGTTCGCCGCCCAATACCATACATCCGTTTATTATGCTCAACGAGGGATACGGCAGAGAGTTTGCAAGAGGTCTCCTTGACGGTCCTTTGCCGGAGCATTATGAGCCGTATGAGTCACCTATTAAAAATCCATTTGGAAATACTCAAATTAATCCGGCTTGTAAAATCTGGGCAACACCGGGCATTGATATTCATGGAAATTTTGATAAATATCCCGTTGTATTAACTACATTCAGAGTAACGGAGCATTATCTGGCAGGTCAGATGAGTAGAAATATTGGTTGGCTTGCCGAACTTCAACCTGATGCATTTGTTGAGATGGACAAAGAAATCGCCAAAAAGAGAGGGATCAAAAACGGTTCTCTTTGCGAAATTGTAGGAGCAAGAGGAAAAGTCAAAGCGATTGCCATAGTAACCGGCAGAATACATCCTCTGAAAATTATGGGCAAAACGGTTCATCCGGCAGGCCTGCTATGGAGCTTTGGCTACAAAGGACTTGTCAAAGGTGATTCGGCAAATCTCCTGACTCCAAATATTGGCGATGCAAACACAATGATCCCTGAATATAAGGCATTTCTTGGAGATATCAGGAAATTGGAGGGATAAGATGAGCACAAATTATGCAATCTATTTTGATTCAAGCAAATGTATGGCATGCAGATCATGTCAGGTGACTTGCAAACAGTGGAATGACAGAGAAGCTGAGATAACCGAAAATAGAGGAAGCTATGAAAACCCCCCTCATCTGTCATCTCAGACATGGCTTAGGATAACGTTTCATGAAGGCAAAGAAGAGCGCAACGACCCATTTTGGTTCTTCGGCAGAAACTCCTGTCTTCATTGCACAGATGCACCATGCGTTTCAGTCTGTCCGACCGGAGCTATGGCGCACGTCAACGATAACTATGTTGTAGTTGACACAAGCTGGTGCATAGGATGCAGATATTGTGTCAAGGCATGCCCATACGAGGTGCCGAGATTCAATGAAAAACGGGGTGTAGTCGAAAAATGCACCTTTTGCGTTGATCGCGTTCAAAACGGCTATCAGCCTGCATGCGTTAAATCTTGTCCGGATTCTGCGCTGGAGTTTGGCGATAGAAATAAAATGATCAGAAAAGCAAAAGTTCGTATTGCAAAACTTAAAGAACAGGGGTTTTCCGGGGCAGGAATATATGGCGAGAAAGAGCTATCGGGACAGTACGTTATAAATATTCTTCTTAATGAGCCTGAGGCATATGGAATGCCGTCTAACCCAAAAGGAACAAGCGGGCAGCTTGCTGCTGATTGGGGCAGCGGAGTTGTTGCAGCCGCCGTTATGGCTACTTTACCGATTGCATGGGCAGTCAATAGACGAATGAAAGCCGGCAGGGAGGAAAAATGAGTGGACCAATTGTATTAGGACAATGGAATTTTTGGATTGTTCTCTATTTATGGTTTGTAGGAATTGGAACGGGAGCATTCCTAACTGCTTATTATATAAATAAAAAAAATGATGCGTCGGATCTATTGACAAGGGCAAGCTGGATTGGCGTTGCAGCGCTTGCAGCAGGGTCACTACTGCTCCTTATTGACCTTGGCAGACCGCTAAGATTTTGGCATATGTTCGTTTCATATAGAGGCTCATCGGTTATGTGGATCGGTTCTTGGCTAATAACCATAACAACTATTTTAATGTTTATTGTTGCTCTGACAAAATCAAAAGGGGTAGCAATACTTGCTGCTATCGGAGCGGCACTTACGGCAAGTTATGTTGGAGTGCTGCTTACGGTTTCCGCTATGCAGCTCTGGTCCGGTACGCTTCTTCTTCCCTGGTTGTTCCTGGCATCTGCGTTTACTACAGGTGCGGCTGCTCTCTCTTTATCAAAAAGCGGCAGTCAGTATGCCGATGTTTTGAGTGAGGTAGGAAAGGTATACGGTATTTTAGAACTTATAATTTTGGTACTCTTTGTTTTCTGGAGTTTTGCAGCAGCACCGGCTGCCGCGTTATCTATGGTAGCGGGCAAGTATATCGGAGCATTTTGGGTGGGCGTTTTGATCATAGGTATAGCAGCGCCTCTTTATCTTGAAATCAAATCAGATAAAAAAATCAGCATAGCAGCTACAGGATTGATGATTATTTTCGGGGGTCTCGCGTTAAGGTATCTTATCGTTTTTGCGGGACAATAACAATTTGCCTGATTCCACAGAAGAAACCTTGGTCAGACTGAGTGAAAACTTAGATTTGACCAAGGTTTACCATATTGCTCTCGCATTTTACAAAGAAGAGCGGGCCGAAATAAAAAGAATAAGAAAAAACAAACTGCTTCATTTTAGCAATATCAGCATATCTGCGTTTCCTCTTATACAAAATCTTAACTTATCTATTGATAAAGAATATTTCTCCTACTTCAAAAAGATTGCAGAAACTCTTATGCATCTGGAACCTTCAATCGAAAATCAGGTAAGAAAAGAAGAAAATATAGAGTTCGCCGAGTTCAAAGTTCGTTCATATCAGTTTTTGTATGAGGATTTGATAGAGGAGTCAGATCAACTTTTGTTTTTTCTACTCAATAAAACTTACAGACCGGCATTGATTATGTTTAAAAATCGCTACGGTTACCGCATTAATTCGTATATAAAAGAAAATTATCGTGATAACAGGTGCCCCGTTTGCGGGGCGATAGCTGATATCGGTTATTTAAGCTCCGAAGACAGCGCAAGAATATTGGTATGTCCAAGATGTGATATGCAATGGAGATATTTAAGAACAGGATGCAGCATATGCGGCACAAAAGAATCCGAAAGTATTGATATTTATGTAAAGGGCAACAAAAGAATATACTATTGCAAAAAGTGCGGCGGTTCTCTACCTGTTATTGATATGAGAGAAAAATTTGGAGATTTTGATCCGATAACGGAACGGGTTGAGGCATCAATTCTGAAAATAGGATAATTGAAATCTCGTACCCTGATTAGAGACTGCTGTTGGCACTGCAAATTTTCACTCTCTGCCTGCTATGATCGTTTTACTTGTTCCTCCCGGATTGGAGGGTGATCCGAGTGCACGGTAGATGAGCAGCTGCCGCGACTCATGACGGGATACCTGCGAATATGCAGCACCTTGCCGCTCTGTGCGCATAGTAGTGGTGACATACATGCGAGTATGCATCCGTTTCTGCAGGCTTTCTTGCAATCTATTGACTTCTTCTATATTTTATTAGAAGATATAGGAGACTTATAAAACATTTGTCCCAGCTGGCATAAAAGAAAAACTATAGCCATGGAAATAACTGAAAGGAAAAATGATTTTTGGAAAAGATATGTTTGTACTTAAAAAGAGAAAAAGCGATAAAAAAGATACAGGGAATCGAACGCTTTGCATTGCGGCTAAAGCTTTCTGAATTGTTAGACAGGCCGATGGACAAAACAATGGCTAAAAAAGAACGAAACGAAAAAGTATATACTTTCCATGTGCATCACGGCTACACCATGAAGGAGATTGCTCAAAAACTACATATTCATTATTCGCCAGTAAGTAAAATAATAAAAAATGTGAAATCGAGACGTACAAGACCCCCTCGAAGTTCCACTGTTGAAAAGAGGTTTGTTTGGCTTCTGAGGATATAGTTAAGCAACTGAGAGCGGCCATTGATGAATGTGTCCATCTGAGGGAGGAAAACGGAAGGCTCCGGGCGCTCTTAGGCATTCCCGAAGAAAAGCCGAATAAATGTTCTGTTGTCGCTGAGAGATTTTCGCCGGAGGACAAGATTGCTATCTTTCGCGGTCTTTTTCGCGGTCGGGAAGATGTCTATGCAGTCCGATGGGAAAACAAAAAAGGGAAATCAGGCTATTCGCCAGCCTGCGCCAATGAATGGAATCGGCCTTTGTGCAAAAAGCCCGGAATAAAATGCACGGATTGCGAAAATCGTGAACTCTTACCCGTGACAGACGAGGTAATTCATGACCATTTAACCGGTAAGCAGACTATTGGAGTATATCCGCTCTTACCTGATGAGACGTGTCGGTTTCTTACCGTGGATTTTGACAAGACAACGTGGAAGGATGATGTCGAAGCGTTCTTAAAGACCTGTGAAGAGATGGTTGTCCCGGCAGTCATGGAACGTTCCCGCTCGGGCAATGGCGGGCACATCTGGATATTTTTTGAATCCCCTATACAGGCGACCTTCGCCAGAAAACTTGGCTCGGCCATCCTTACCTCCACCATGGAAAAACACCGTCATGTAGGCCTTGATTCTTACGACAGGTTTTTCCCGAATCAGGATACCATGTCAAAAGGCGGGTTCGGAAACCTCATTGCCCTTCCAATGCAGCGAGGCCCCTGTGAAAAGGGAAACACTCTTTTTCTTGACCGGAAGTTCAAGCCATACCCGGATCGGTGGACATACCTTTCCACTGTCAGGAAGATGAAGCAGGAAGAGGTTAAAACAATAGTCTATGAGGCGCAACGAAAGGGTAAGATTCTTGGTGTACGGATGAGCCTGACTGACGAAGGAAGCGTGGATCCGTGGACCCTTCCACCATCAGGGAAAAGACAGGAAAAGGTGGAAATCGAAGGACGATTCCCTGAAAAACTTAGGATCGTAGTGGGAAACATGGTGTATATTGAAAAAGAGAGCTTACCATCTACCATGGTCAACCGGCTCATTCGGCTATCTGCCTTCCAGAACCCTGAGTTTTACAAGGCGCAGGCTATGCGTCTTTCGACCTTTGGAAAGCCAAGAATAATATCCTGTGCCGAGGACTTCGGCAGATATATAGGACTTCCAAGAGGGTCTCTCAAAGAGACAATAGAACTTCTTAAAGCCTACAATATAAAAGTTGATATAAAAGACGAGCGTTTTTCAGGAGTTTCAATAGAAGTAGATTTCAAAGGGGAACTTCAACTTCTCCAGAAGAAGGCAGCATCGGAGCTTTTGAAACACGATATCGGCATACTAAGCGCACCAACCGCCTTTGGAAAGACAGTTATTGCCGCATACCTCATAGCGAGGCGCAGGGTGAATACGCTTGTTCTGGTCCATAGGAGACTTCTCATGGATCAATGGTACGAACAGTTGAGGATGTTTTTGAACATGAAATGCATAGGCCGTATCGGAGGGGGCAGGGATGAAAGAACCGGCTATATCGATGTGGGAATGATACAGAGCATACACCGTAAAGGTGTTGTCAGGGATCTTGTGGCCGAATACGGGCAGATTATCGTTGATGAGTGTCACCACATCTCCGCATACAGCTTTGAGCAAGTTCTCAAACAGGTGAAGGCCAGATATTTGATTGGACTTACAGCCACCCCTGTGAGAAAAGATGGTCACCACCCGATTATCATGATGCAGTGCGGGCCTATCCGTTTCCGTGGAGATGCCAGAAGGCAGGCACGGGAAAGACCCTTTGAGCATATAGTCATTCCAAGATATACTGATTTCAGGATGTCCGAAGAAACTGGAGACGGTATCCAGTACATCTATGCGACACTGACAAAAGACAGCCAAAGAAACGACCTGATATTCAACGATCTCCTAAAGGCTATGAATGAAGGGCGTTCGCCGCTTGTCCTTACGGAACGAACAGAGCACCTGGAGGAGTTCGCTCAGCGGCTCAGGGGTTTTACAAAGAACATCATAGTTTTAAGGGGCGGCATGAGTAAAAAGAAACTTAAGGCGCTGACCGAACAGCTTGCGGCTATTCCTGACGGTGAGGAACGAATACTTATAGCCACAGGGCGATATATAGGAGAGGGATTTGACGATGCCCGTTTGGACACTCTGTTTTTAGCTATGCCCATCTCATGGCGAGGGACAATCCAACAGTATGCCGGGCGTCTCCATCGCCTCCATGCCAATAAAAAGGTCGTACAGATATACGATTATGTAGATGCTCAGGTTCCAGTGCTTCTGCGTATGTACGAAAGAAGAATCAAAGGGTACAATGCTATCGGATACTCGGTTCAGGAAAATAAAAAGACAGCTCCCCTTTTTAAAAATCACTAACAGCTTGATTTTCAGTAGAAAATGTCCTCCATCTGATACTTTCAGCAAGATCTTTTAAAGAGTTGATTAAATTTTCTTCAGTCTCATTCTTATGTGATGCACGAGATGTAGACAATCTGTTTTTACAGAAGTGTAATTAAATTTAGAAAATATTTCCAGCTTGTTCCTTAACTCGTCCTTACGTTTCGGAGTTCAGACAAAAGTGTCCGAATGCGAGCTAATTACGCAATAAACATTGCTATATCAAGCTTTCTGGACGTTTTGTAGGGGTTATGGTTGAAGATCGGTCTCAAATCCAAAACGCTTAGAATTAATAAAGTTACTCTATAGAAAAAACCTCATAAAAAAACTGCAAATCTATTTATTGTGCAGCGGTCTCATTATTTGGAAAAAGAGTTTTGCCGCACATATCAATATTATAACCTTCAATTGAATCGGCCATTTTGCGAAAAGAATCCTCATGCAGCAGACTAAGGAACAGCTGAACTTCGCGATCAAAAAACCGTTCTTTTGGAATAACAAAATCGAATCGCTCCCATCCGAACGAAATAAAATCCAGATTAAGCAGCTCAGATACGGCTCTGATACCAGGCCCTGCATCTATTCTGCCAGATAATATCTCTATACCTACATCAATGTGACGTATTATTTCATTGCGATATCCGTTTAACAAATCGGTATTAATGCCGGACTTTTGCAGTTGTTTATCAAATAACAACCGTGTACCCGTACCTGAAGGGCGATTTACTATACAGATATCTTTGCGTGCCAGATCCATGATACCCGATATATTTTTTGGATTTTTCTTCTGAATTATCAGGCCTTGCTCACGTTTACAGAAATTTACCGTTGCGGGCATAGTTCCAAGTTTTTTCAAAGCGAAGTCAAAATTGTACTCTCTTTCATTCTCCTCTATGAGATGGCTGCATGCTATATGGCATAGATTCTGTTTTAGAGCAGTTAGGCCTCCAAGGCTTCCAAGATTGCCGAAAACAGCCGCATGCCCGGGATTCAGTTGATTGAAAAGGTCTATGGTTTTATTCAACAAAATATCGTTGCTGCCCAGTATAACAAGCAATCCGCTATAGGTTGAAAGGCGGTCGGGTTTCGGATAATTTATCGTTTTACTTTCCAGCCATTTTTCAATCAGGCTACGCTGAAAAAGCCATTTTCCGGTAATTTTTGTTGCCGGTAGTCCCTTTTCAGAAACAAGGGTATAAACAATTTTATCGTTAATGCCGAGAAGTTCCGCAACATCGTGCGTATTAAGCAAATCTTTCTTATCCATACTGCTTATTCCTCCAATATCGATATATTATAAATAGTTACTGCAGACAGTCAATTGAATTTCAATGGTGCTTCTATTAATCGGTAATCGATCATTTTGAGCCTTGATCCATCGTCTCTTTTGTTACAAAACCAGGCGCACTTCTTAAAACTTACCTTTCATCGTGCACCTTCTTGTTTTGTCCTTTGGGAGACAATAGCAGTACACGATTATTTCGTTTGCGCAGCTTGAAATAGCCGACTACTCCTTTCATTGCGTTGTTTGCACTCATACATTATGAGACCACTGCACAATAAGCAAATTCACAGCTTTTTATGAGGTTTTCTATAGACAAGGCAAACTTCTGAAGGACTAACGGGTTAATTCAAAGAAGTTTAACGAAGTAAGATCGGAAGAGCGTCGTGT
>CAJVZA010000020.1 GCA_913009315.1 uncultured Hippea sp. | reverse complement strand
ATAAAGGGCAATCTTCAGGAAATTAAAATTCTCAAACTAACCGGTTAGTACCTCAAATTTTAATTTCTAAATCTCACCCTTTCTTTGACTTCTGTGAATCTGTTTACTGTGCAGTGGTCTCATTATGTGAAAAATTAAAAGGTTTGTGATATAGTTTTAAATCCATTGATTTAACTTGTATAGCTTGAGCATATTTTTCTACTTGGGTGATAAATAGAGCAAAGAGAAGCACTTATCATTTACTTTTTTGCTGCAGACTGTCGTATTTTGTATTTACCGCTATCTGCCGCTTGTCTCGCCCTCATACTTAGTGTATAAGATGAGCTAAAATTCAGTGACTTGAAATGACTCGACTAAACTTTATTATTACAAGTCAATGGAATCGCAGTTTTTTGCGTAGCTTAAAGTTAATGTTTGGGAGATTATATGAAAGATCCTTATAAAATATTGGGAATATCGAAAAATGCCTCAGATGATGAGATCAAAAAAGCTTACAGAAAACTTGCAAGAACATATCATCCTGATCTAAATCCGGGCAATAAGCAGGCAGAAGTTAAATTTAAGGAAATAAATGAGGCTTATCAGATATTAAGCGACAAGCAAAAAAAAGCTCAATATGATCAGTTTGGGAATGTTGGAGAGGGAGATTTTTCAGGATATAAAAACACCGGTTTTGGTAATTTCGGGTCGGGATCTTTTCGATACACAAGCGGTCAGGGAACATTTGATGTAAATGATATTTTAGGTGATATATTTGGCGGAGCGGCGGGCAGAACTCACTTTGGAAATTTTTCAGGATATTCGGATGGAACGGCAAAAGGTTCTGATCTGATTTATACCATGGACCTTTCGTTTAAAGATGCAGTGCTTGGTAAAATTGTCGCTATCTCTATAGGCGGAAAAAATTTGAAAATAAAGATTCCCCCGGGTATAAAAGATGGCGATGTAATTAAGGTTAAGGGGAAAGGCAATCAAGGTCCCGGAGGCAGAGGCGATCTAAAAATACGCGTTAATGTTGTTTCGGACGAACATTTTGCGATAAAAAACAAAAAACTATATACAAAGATAGATGTTCCGTTGGACACGGCGCTTTTTGGCGGTTATGCAGTTGTTGATACAATTGATGATAAGGTAAGCATCAAGATTCCGCAAGGTACAAGCGGGGGAAAACTATTCAGAATAAAAGGTAAAGGTATTGTGGATAAAAGCGGCAAAAGAGGAGACTTGTACGCTGAGATCAGAATAACTATACCAAAATTGAGCAGCCATCAAATTAAAAAGCTCAAAGAGATAATAAAATGAACAGAGTTTACACTATCGGAGAGGTTGCTCAAATGCTGAAGGTTCATCCTCAGACAATAAGGGCATATGAGAATGCCGGTTTCGTAAAACCTGCAAGAAGTGCGGGAGGATTTCGCTACTTCAATTCTGAGGATATAAGACATCTGAAAACGATTCTTTTGCTAACAAAAGATCTTGGTGTAAATTTAGCCGGTGTTGAGATTATTTCGAGAATGATTAATCAGATAAACGATATGCATACGCAGATAGAATATCTCGTAGAGAAAATTCAAAGAGAAATAGACAGAAACTATGAATATCACAGATCAAAGGCGCTTGTTCCGACAAGTAAATATTCTATTATAAAGATTGATATAGTAGAAGATGATTGATTCAATAGTTGGAATTATAGAAGAGACCGCACCCGGCAGATTAGTAATTGGAGTAGGCGCATTTTGTCTGAATATATCTGTTCCTTTGATGCTCAGTTCCGCGGTAAAAAAGGGCAGCACCATTAAACTTTTTACACATCTTGTAATAAAAGATGATAAGATAAGCATAATTGGTTTTAGTGACAACAGACAGAGGAAAATATTTTTGGCTATTCAAAAGACTCCAAAGGTGGGACCCAAAACGGCGCTGACAATATTATCAGCGCTTTCTACCGGACAGCTTCTTGATGCTGTTGAAAACGCAGATGTAAGTGCGCTTTCGGCGATTCCTAAAATCGGAAAAAAGACGGCAGAAAGAATCCTCTTTGAACTTAAAGGTTTAAAAGCTATAGAATCAGATAAGAACGCTTTATCTCCGACGCTGACTGATGCGGTGAATGTCCTTGTTTCGCTCGGATGCGACAGAAGTAAATCTGAAAAAGCTGTAACAAAAATTGCGCAGGAACAGAAAAATATTGATCTTGAAACATTGATTAAAACTGCACTTTCATCATTGTGAAAAAAATCTGGAGTGTTTCCGAGCTTTCAAATGCGGTAAAAGAAAGTATCGAATCTAATTTTTTCGATGTTTCTGTGGCAGGTGAGATAAGCGGGCTTAAATGGCATTCAAGCGGACATATCTATTTTTCACTGTTAGAAGAATCAAGCACTTTAAACGTTGCATTTTTTAGAAGATATGCGGACAGATTATCTTTTGTACCATCTGATGGAATGCGCGTTGTAGCCTACGGAAACCTTTCAAGTTACCCTCCAAGAAGTAATTACCAGCTTATTTGCCGCAGAATTACTCCTGCAGGAGAAGGTGATAAGCTTATTGCGCTGATCAATCTCAAAAGACAACTTCAGAATGAGGGGCTTTTTGATAAAAATAGAAGCTTACCTGCTTTTCCGAAAAGAATCGCTATTGTAACCTCTCTTACCGGAGCCGCAATAGAGGATATCAAATCTGTTATAAGCAGACGCTTTGGCGGGGTAACGCTATTTGTATTTGGTGCGTTGGTAGAAGGAGCAAAAGCTGCCGATTCCTTAATAAAGGCTATCAATCGCGTAAAAAGAGATGCCGAATCTCTGAATATAGATCTTTTGATTATCGCAAGAGGCGGAGGGTCGAAGGAGAGTCTTGATCTATTTAATAATGAAGAAATAGCACGTCTCATCTATACTCTCGATATACCTGTAGTTTCTGCGATCGGTCATCAAATTGATGAAACCCTTGTTGATCTTGTTGCCGATTGCCGCGCAGAAACACCAACTGCGGCGGCCGAGTTGATTTCTCCGGATATAAATATCCTTAAAAACAGATATCTCGAAATTGTGGATAATTTTTCAAAAAGTATCAAACGTTATATTGCACAAAAACGTTTAATGCTTCGCGCCTTGAGTAATAAAATATCGTATCGAAGTTTGAGCAACTTTTTTGATACGAAATCTCAAAAAGCAGACTTTACCATTTACAATCTCAATACTGTTTTTGGAACTATTTTAACAAAAAAAAAGGAAAAATATGTTATGACAACCAATAAGATAAAAATCTTGAGAATTCAATTTATCGGTAAATATAAGATAAAAGTATATAATCTTGCCAAACTGATGCACTCAGCGATTTTGAATGTTGTAGAATTCAGACATATCAGATTGTCGGGGTTCATAAATCTTATGGAAACATTGTCTCCAATATCAACCCTTAAGAGAGGCTACACTGTAACGCTAAAAAACAACTGTGTCGTGAAGCTGTCCGATATTAATACGGGAGATACAATTATTACAAAATTTTATAATGGAGTAACGGAATCAAAAGTTATCGACAAAAAGAATACCTCCAAATAAATACTCGCGGCTGACAACTATTTCTTTTTTTACATCGCCTCTAATTTTCATCAGTACAAGACAGGCTGTTGAAAAATATCATTGCGAACGCCGAAAAGTGCGTGGCAATTCCTTTATTACCGGTATTTTCTGAGATTGCTTCGTCGCTTCGCTCCTCGCAATGACCGAGGGGAAAATGTCCATGGCAATGACCGAGGGGAAAATGTCCATGGCAATGACCTTCTCTCTTTTGTCACTGCGAGGCCGAAGGCCGCGGCAGTCTCATTAGAGCTTTGCTGAGCTCGCAATCTCACCACAGGCAGGATGTCTGTGATACACTGAAGAAGCTGGGATTGCCGCGCTGCGCTCGCAATAACATTTTTTAACAACCTGAAGAGACCCGCCTGCAAACAGACCCTCTCTTTCTTTACTGATAACTTTGCGATCGGCAACAATTTTTTTGCTTCTCCTTTTTATCAAAAATTGCATTGAAAAATACTTGACTTTATATTCTTCTATGTTAATATACTGTCGACAATCGGCAGATATGAGGAGCTCTGCAGTGGATCTATCACCAAAAAAGGATAGGGGGTAATTGATTGAATATACTTAAAAATTTATTAGGAGGTTTTTATGCGTAGGGGAAAGACATTATTTATGGTAGCAGTATTCTTGCTGACCTTGGTTTCTTTGAGTTATGGCAAAAGAATATTTGTTACTATTGGAACCGGCGGCATTACCGGAGTTTATTATCCAACCGGTGGTGCAATTTCAAAAATGGTTAACGAAAAATTTGCAGAGTATGGGATCAAGGCCACTGTTGAATCCACAGCAGGGTCCGTTTACAACATTAACTCAGTATTGCATGGAGATCTTGATTTCGGTATTTGTCAGTCTGATAGACAATACGAAGCCGTTCATGGTTTGGCCGAGTGGAAAAATAAAGGTCCTCAAAAGAATCTAAGAAGTGTCTTCACGATTCATCCTGAGTCCATAACATTAATAGCTTCCGTTAACAGCGGCATCAAGAGTGTGTCGGATCTGGCAGGCAAAAGGGTAAATATTGGAAATCCGGGTTCGGGACAACTGCAGAATTCAAAGGATGTTTTAAAGGCATTCGGAATCTCATTGAAGGATATACATCCTGAATATGTTAAGGCTGTCGAAGCGCCAATGCTTTTACAGGACGGAAGAATTGACGCATTCTTCTATACAGTAGGCCATCCAAATGGAAACATAAAAGAAGCTACATCCGGAAGAATCAAGGTAAGAATTGTTTCTATAGTCGGTCCTAATGTTGTTAAGCTTTTAAAGAATCATCCATATTACGCAAAAGCGGAAATTTTGAGAAAATTTTATCCTATGGCAGTTAATACAAAAAATATAGAGACCGTAGGTGTTAAGGCTACTTTGGTAACAAGCAAGAAAGAACCGGCAAACATCGTCTATGCTATTACAAAAGAGGTATTTGAAAATCTTTCAAAATTCAAAAAACTTCATCCTGCGTTCGCCGTTTTAACAAAGAAAAACATGCTTGAAGGCATGTCTGCCCCAGTTCACAAAGGAGCACTAAGATATTACAGAGAATCCGGGTTGATTAAGTATATACCTAAAAGTCTGATCAAGTAAATTTAGATAATTTTCGTTTCCGGGCGGCGCTTATGTGCCGCCCATTTTATTAATGCTTTATAGAAGGGGCTGCGGATGGCGGAAAACAAAAACAAGGAGTTAGAAGATCTTTTAAAAGAAGAAACCGGCAATATAAGAGTTTTTAACAAAGCAGAAAAAACGCTTTACACCGTTATAGCGGTTTTATGGGCTATTTTTCAGCTTTCAATAGCAAGTTTTTGGACACTTGACAGTACTTTTTCAAGAGCCATACATCTTGCCTTTGCAGTATCCCTTATTTTTTTGAGTGTTCCGTTTTTAAAAAAACACCATATAAAATATTTTTCACCTCTCTCTCAAAAAAAAGGTATACCGCTTATAGATTATATTTTAGCTGTGATTGGAGTTGCCGCCGCTCTCTATATAATGATAGAGTGGATCGGTATATCTATGAGAATGGGCTCCCCAAGCAGCATGGATCTGATCTTTGGACTACTTGTGATTTTGGTGGTTTTGGAAGCTACGAGGAGAGCTATAGGTCCGGCTCTTCCGGCTGTCGCTATTTTGTTCACACTTTATGGGTTTTTAGGACAGCATCTTCCCGAGGTTATAGCGTATAAAGGCGTTACGCTTGATAAGTATGTAAGTCAGCTGTCTTTGTCAACTGAAGGCATTTTCGGTATTCCTTTGGGAGTTTCAACAAGTATAGTTTATCTGTTTGTTTTACTTGGAGCCATGCTTGACAAAGCCGGTGCGGGGAAATTTTTTATAGATATTGCTCTGGCCGGTTTGGGTAAATACAAGGGCGGACCTGCAAAGGCCGCTGTTGTTGCAAGCGGTTTAACCGGACTTGTTTCGGGATCGAGTGTTGCAAATGTTGTGACAACGGGAACTTTCACAATACCGCTTATGATAAAAACCGGATATCCTGCAAAAAAAGCTGCCGCTACTGAAGTTGCGGCAAGTATCAACGGTCAACTCATGCCTCCGATTATGGGTGCAGCCGCATTCATTATAGCGGAGTATGTAAACGTGCCCTATTTGGCGGTTGTGAAAGCCGCTGCAATACCGGCGTTTGTTGCATATTTTGCGTTGTTTTTTGTTGCACATCTTGAAGCGAGTAAGCTCGGACTTAAGGGTATAGCTAAAGAAGACTTACCTAACATCAGGAAAGTTTTAAAGAACGGATGGCATTATCTGATACCGATAGGGTGGCTTATTATAGAGCTTGTCGTTCTTAGACATTCGCCGGCAATGGCAGCTTTTAGAACGATATTGCTGCTTATGGTGACCATACTTTATCAAGAATTGAGGAAAATTAAAAGTGGAAATGTAAGCTTTATTGATGCCATAACGTCATCGATAAATATAACGATAGAAGCATTTGTTGCCGGATCACGAAATATGGTTATTGTTGCTTTGGCTTGTGCATCAGCCGGCATTGTTGTGGGACTTGTTGCAACGGGCATAGGGAGTATGATTACGGAACTTGTTGCTATACTTTCCGGCGGCAACATATACCTTCTTTTAATTATTACTGCAGTGGCAAGTTTATTGCTTGGAATGGGTCTGCCCACAACCGCAAACTATGTTGTTATGGCGTCACTAACGGCTCCTGTAATTGTCACACTGGCTCACAACTACGGTTTCTTTGTACCTCTTATGGCGGCGCATCTTTTTGTTTTTTATTTTGGTATTATTGCAGACGATACTCCACCTGTCGGTTTGGCGGCTTATGCTGCCGCGGCACTTGCCGATACCGATCCTATACCTACGGCTGTTCAGGGATTTATATATGATATGAGAACGGCTATTCTGCCGTTTATGTTTGTTTTTAATCCGGACCTGATACTGTATCATGTCTCAAGTTTTCCGAAGATATTGATGATATTTTCTATGGCAGTGCTTGGAGCATTTGCTTTTGCAAGTGCACTTCAGGGGTGGTTTATAACAAAAAACAGATGGTATGAAATACCGTTCTTCCTTTTAGCCTCTCTGATTTTGTTTAATCCGGCCAGCTTGATAGATTTCTTTCACGTTCCCGTTCATTTTAAATACTTTATGTATCTGATCGGACTTGCAGTGCTGGGAACATTATATCTTGGGCAGAAATTCAGGATAAGAGTTGCTGCAGCTGTGAATTAATAAATCTAAAGACAATTTAAAAAAGCTTAATTATTGACACAGTTGACAAAATAATTAAGCTTTTTTAACTGTTTTTCGGTATGATAATCAGGCATAAAAAACAATAAGTGCTCAAATGCAAACCCGATACAAGTCGTGCAAACAACTTGTGCGGCTTTCGAAGCAAGTAATTGGCAATAAAGCAGCCGCTGACATCCCGGGATTGTCTGTGCCGGATAAGTCAACTATTTATTCGCCGCAGCAATATGATCCTGTCTCTTTTTAAGGCGCGTCATATGCACACTTATAGGAGATCTTCGCGTCAGCTTAGCTGTTGTGCTTCCATAAAAGAATGTTGTAACATTCGATTTGCCATGAGATCCGACAACCAGAAGATCATATTTTCCGCTTTTTACCTCTTTCAAACCTTCTTCATAAGGTATTCCTCTTCTGACTATATGCTTGTATTTGATATCTTTAAGGCAGGGAACATTTTTTATCATTTCTGACAGCTCTTTTTTTATCGATTCGTCTACGCGCCGTTTTATATCTTCATATTCGTGCTCATCAAGCAGGATGGTAAAATCGCCGGATATATGTGCAACATGCAGGATATATAAATTTGCTTCGAATTTTTTTGCCATTTCACAAGCTACTTGTGCGGCATAGTTCGAATCTTCAGAGAAATCGGTCATTACAAGAATATTTTTGTACATTTTTGTTTTTCCCTCCGTAATTATTTGGCATCAAATATACTTCTCGCAAGCCGTATTGTCAATATTTTATCGGAAATTATATCAGAAAGCGTTTGACTTTTTATCCTTTCGTGTTAGTGTATTGTCGACAATCGGCAGATACTGAAAATGAATGATAGGAGGATCAGAGATGATTATTTCAAAAACAACATATGAAGAACAGGTAATATCATTTATATACAACTGTCTTTTAAAAGGAGAACTTAAACCGGGCGATCAAATCAAAGAAAATCGACTGGCTATCAAACTCGGTATCAGCAGAGCTCCCATCAGAGAAGCTCTTAGAGAGCTGATAAGTAACGGAATAATAGAATATCGTCCAAGAGTAGGGAACTTTGTAATGAATTTATCACCAAAGGATATTGTTGACTCATATATAACAAGAGGTGTTTTAGAGGGATATGCAGCAAGGGATGCAATTGATAATTTCTCCGTTTATGGAATAAATCGGCTTTATAAAATGACAGAAAATATGGAAGAGCTTGCATCAAGCGGCAAGCATATAAAGTTGATAGATTTGGGTGACAAATTTCATGAAATGATATTTTCAAGAAGCGGCAACAAACAGTTGGTTGGTTTTACAAAAAAATTAAGCATAAAATCACATCTGATGTTTTTTAAATATCTTGCAATGCTTTACTCTCCGTCTGAAATAGGAGAGAGGCATAAAATTATAGTAGATGCATTAAAATCCGGGAATGCAGAACAAGTAGAGGCATGCATTAGAAATCATTATTATGAAACCGGCACAAAAATAGCGAATTTAAAAGAAACGGAAAGCAAATAATGAAAGATATCCTCTTTTCAAACATCAATTTGGATAGAAACAGATATTATTTTTTTTATATCGGCGAGCTGAAGTCCTATGGCATGAATCTTTTTCTTAAAGACTTTTTTGCAAAGAAATTTAAAAGAGATGTCGGAATTGTTGCTGTCGTACCTGATGTAATGAAGCAATATAACTATGAAAATATTATTGTTGTAAATTCACCCTCGAAAAAAATTCTCGAAAACGACAACAAACTTGTTGCATCGAGAATCAAATCGGACCAATTTGTCCGTTCTGTGTCTGACAGCAAATATATAGTCGAAATTATAAAGAAAATCGTGAAAAATCAGGGTAATCTCTTTGTTTATATGCATGAAAGTAATCCGGAAATGACTCTTGATTCTATAGATGGCGTTCAGCTTTTGGGACCTAAAAGTACTATTGCCAATGAAATAAACAACAAGGTATTGCAATATACTCTGCTTAACGGAATTGTACCGCTTGCAGATTTTCGAATATGCAGCGGTTTGGATGAATTGATAGATTCAACAGAGAAACTGAGAAAAAAATGGAAAGACGGAATTTTTGTAAGTTTAAGCTATAGTGCTGCCGGAATGAACAGTGCAATAACATATTCACTTGATGACATTCTTAAAGAATTTAAAGATGAACATAAGCAATATCTGATAACAAGATATATACCGCATCAATATGATCCTACAGTTTTGGGTGTAGTTGCCAATAAGTCTGATATTTATATTGCAGGTATTGCGGATCAAAGGATTGAAGAGGGCAACAAGTTTACAGGTTCAACATACCCTTCAATTCTAAATAGCAAACTTAAGGGGAAATTAAAAGAATACACAAGAATTGTTGGAAGAGTTTTGGCTGAAAGAGGATATCGAGGTATATTCGGCTGTGATTTTATAGTAGATGAAAACGAAGATATCTATTTTATAGAGGTAAATGCAAGAAAACAGGGCACCACAATGGAATTTTGCTGTACTATGGAACAATCTTTACCAAAAGGTTCTGCGAGCATACCGGAAATAGAATATTATGCAGTTTTAAAAGATATCCTGCCTGAGAATGCAATGGAATTAGATGATAATTCCGACAAAGTGTGCTGGTCTACATACAATTTCAAGCTTAAGGAAGATGTAACCACAAAGGAATGTTTGATACCAGAAACAGATGAAAGAAAGCTATTTGCGAATGTGGCGAATCGGGAAATCGGTAAAGGATATATGATATTGGAATATCCGGGCGGCAATCTTACAATAAAAAAAGAAGGGTTTCTGGGAAGAGTCGTATCTGTTGCCAAAAACAGAGAAGATGCATCGGAAGGTATAGAATTAGGTAAAAAAACTCTCTGGAGGTATATTGATGGATAATATGAGTGTCAATGGATCAGAAATTGACAGTGAAACAAATGAACTTTTGGATTTCCTTTTTAAGGATACGAAAGTCAAGCGAAATGCTGCAGAAAAAGACAAAAATAAAATTATCGGCTTGTTGAAGAATTCGGAAGACAACAAAAGAACAACACCGATTGTTGATTTGTTCCGCAAGCTGCTTGATTTGAGAAATAATAAAGGAATATCGCCAAATGATTTCGGCATCAACAGGAAAAAACTGATCACGCTTGCCATAAAACATCAAGATATAGATGAACATTATGTTACCATAGGCGGAAGAGTGGGCAAAGCGCTTAACATTGTAAAACAGGCGAATGAGCGTGTTAGAGATTATCTTGCCGATAAAAAAAAGGCAGCGCCAAGCGGAATAGAATTGTGGGACCAGATTCAGCAGAATGCAGCAAGAATAAAAGAAATAATGGGTATTAGCGATGAGGAATGGAATAGCTATTCCGGGCAATTGAGGTATGCCATTGAGGATGTCGATACTCTATCGAAAGTTATAGCTCTTCCAAAAAAAGCCATTGAGGATGTTACCAGGGTAACTAAAAATTATAGAATGAGACTTACTCCGTATTATGCAAGTTTGATAATACCGGGAAAACCGGATGATCCTGTTTTGCAGCAATCCGTTCCTACCGGTGAAATGGTAGACAACGTAGGCGTAGAAATACCTCCTGTCGCCGCAGACCATTCTCCGGCAAGATTAATTGATCAATTTTATCCGCAGGTAGCGGCCATGAAAGTCACCAATATATGCGCGATGTACTGTACGCACTGCCTAAGAATAGCACATATAGGCAAAATGGATAAAATCTATTCAAAAGAAGCTTACGAAGATGCTTTAAACTATATCAGAAGCAATCCAAACATAAGAGATGTTTTAATTACCGGAGGCGATGCTTTTGTTTTACCGAACAAATATGTCAAATGGATTCTAAATGAGCTTGATAGCATAGAACATGTAAAAATGAAACGGCTCGGCACGCGAATTCCTATAACCACACCTCAGAGAATAGATCCTGAGCTGCTCGATATATTAGCTGAAAGCAATGATAAAAAACCGCTAAGAGTGGTTGTCCAGATTAACACCGCCCAGGAAATAACACCTGTATCAAAAAAAGCATTCAAAATGATATCAAAACGGGTGAGTGCCATTTTAAATCAAGCTGTTTTACTTAAAGGCATAAACGATACTAAATATAAAATGTGGAAATTGTGCGAAACTATGCAGGAAGCATATGTAAGACCTTATTATTTATTTAACTGCAGCTTCAGAAATCCTCAATTCTCTCATTTGCGGGTTCCAGTGGAAGTTGGAAGAGATATTGTTGAAAGCATGTATGGTAATATTTCAGGTGATGCCATACCAAGATATATAGCGGCGGCGGGAGGCAAAATACCTCTGCACAGAAGCAATGTTGCGAGAAAAGAAAACGGCAGCATAATATTGAGAAAACCGTGGAGCGGCGCCGAAGTATCATATCCAGATGCAGATCCAAAAGTATACAACGAAAACAGGTTTTCATTCCGGAAATTCAAAGAGTGAACATAACAGATAAAATTTTGAAACTGATAGAGGAGGACGAGCAGGAAATGCTCGCCCTCCTAAAAAAAATGGTACTGATTAACAGCTATACATACAACAAAAAAGGTGTTGATCTGGTGGGAGATACGGTAAAAGATCAGATGGAGCGGCTTGATTTTACTGTCGAAATTCATGAAAACGATAACCTGGGAAACAATCTCGTTTTTTATAAGAACAATAATACCGGTTTTAAACCAATAATGCTTTGCGGACATACGGATACCGTATTTCCGGAAACACTCGGATTCAACAGCTGCAGAGAAGATAAAGATTTCATTTATGGTCCGGGGGTAATAGATATGAAGGGCGGTCTTGTTGTGGGAATTTTTGCATTAAGAATCCTCAAAAAGCTTGGCGTTTTGAATGATATTCCGATAATTTTTGTTTTTAACTCTGATGAGGAGATAGGTTCGCCTTCTTCTAAGCAAATTATAATGGATGTTGCGAAAAAAAGCTCATTTGCGTACGTTCTCGAATGCGGAGGATTGAATGGTGATATAGTAACAGGCAGAAAAGGTAAAATAAGTGCAAACATTGAGGTAGAGGGCAAGGCTTCGCATGCTGCGTTCATTAAAGGCAGCAAACCGAGCGCTATATTAGAAATGGCCGACAAGATTATATCGCTTGAATCTTTGAATAACTTTGAAGACGGTGTGACTGTAAATGTAGGAACGGTTAAGGGTGGAGTAGGTCCCAATACGGTTCCGGAATATGCGGCTGCTTCCGTTGATATAAGATTTGCTACCGAGAAAGAAGAAAATGATACAATAGAAAAGATAGAGAATATATGCAATCACTCAAATACTCAGGGAACAAAGACAAAATATAAATTCTTTTCTTTTCGCCCTCCGATGGAACAGAACAAAAAAAACAGACAGCTTTTTGATTTGATTAAAAAAGAATCCGACAAACTTCATATTAAAGTCACAGAAGAATATCGTTATGGTGTTTCGGATGCAAATTTTATATCTAAAATGAAAACTGCAGTTGTTGATGGAATGGGGCCTATAGGTGATGACGATCACAGTAAAAGAGAGTATATGATGAAATCAAGTTTTAGGGAAAGGACAGCTCTGCTCGCATCTTCCATATTATCATCTTGGAGGTATCTGTCCGCTCCCGGTAATACAAAACAGATATAGCAGCGCTCCAAATTGTGCTTTTGCGAAAAGCATCTTTTCGAATCCATTGATTAAGGGCACTCGGTTGAGAACATTCTCGCTTAAAGAGACTGCTGCACAATGAGACCACTGCACAATAAACAAATTTACAGCTTTTCATGAGGTTTTCTATAGACAAGGCAAACTTCTGAAGAACTAACGGGTTAATTCAAAGAAACAAAACGCAAGTATATGGGAAACCTCATAAAGCGGTCTCTTAAGCAAATCTATAGATAAAAAAACTATCGAACCTGAGATATGGAAGTGCTGAAAATCCTGCCGCCGCTTTTAGAATAAATATCAGCTCTACAAATGAAGCGTTTCCTTTATTTTTGTAGTTAATGCATCGGGAGTAAACGGTTTTGCCAGATAGTTATTTGCGCCTGCCTTTATTGCTTCAACTACGCTGGATCGCTCGGCTTCCGTCGTAACCATAATTATAGGTACGGAAGCGGTTTTTCTCTTTTCTCTTAATTTCTTGACCATTCGCAAACCATTCATCCGCGGCATATTCCAATCTGCCAATATAAGATCAACCGATGTATCGGACAGAAGACTTATAGCATCAACACCATCGGCAGCCTGAAGAATTTCTGTTATATCCATGCTTTTGAGTATTTTACCAATAATTCTTCTCATTGTAGAGGAATCATCTACAATTAGAACCTTGATATCACTTATTTCCACAATATTACTCCTGTTTTTTGTGAGGTGACAAAGATACCTGCAGGATAAATTGCAAATTAATTGCTTCAAATATTACAACAATACAAGGAGTGTCCTTTGAGTGAGATATTTCATAATTCTGCCCCATGATAACGGTTGGTATCGAAAGCTTGAAATAATATTCTGTGCTGGCAAGCAAAGTTTTTGCTTTGCCCGTAATCATGTTGAGAATCTCTCCAACGCCGTCCCTCATATCATCTTCATTTATATTTTCACCATCTTCAATACCGAGAAATTTAGATACTACATCGTCTGCCAGTTTTTTTGGAAAACTTATGATTATAGAACCTACTGCATCGCCGGTCAGCCCCATAATACCTGAAATCTCACCAAACATTTTATAATCTTTTTTCAGAGAAAGAGACTTGCGTTTCACAGGTATTCCTGCCATGACTTCGAAAACCTCTTTCGTGCCGGAAATAAACGGATTTATCAGTCTGACATCAAGAGGCACTCGCCTGTTTCCCTGCTTTGAGTTGCCGCCTACATTTTCCATTCGCTCCTCCACGTCGGTTTAGTATAGTGATAGAATAATACCATATTACAGAATGTTCATATAAATTCAATATCATTTATCAGATTTAAGTTGTCTTTGTTTTTTCATATGCGTAATTTTTTACCTTATTTTCTCTATTTCAAATTTTCGGCAGCCTTTACGGTTTTCTCAGATTTAATGATGGCAAGCTCGCTCTCAGCAAGTATCTTTACGGTTCCCCCACCCAATGCAAGCCTTTTTAAGATTTTTACAGCATCGCCAACCTTTTTGATTTTATAGAGAGATTTTGCGAAATATAAATTAGACTCATTATCATTTTCAGCCCTGTAAAAGTAACTAACAGCTTCATTGTATCTCGCAAGTTTAAAAGCCGTATCGCCAAGAATTCTGTAATCGATCGGTGAAAGTTTTCCTGTTCCCAAAATTTCGGTCACCTTTTTGAAATCCCCGACACTATAATAGGAATATGCAAGATTAGTTCTTGCGCTGCCGGATAAATTAAGTTTCGACGCTTTTTTGTAATAGTTTATAGTTTTGCTGTATTTTCCATTTTGAAAAGCAATATCGCCCAAAACATTCCAATAAACGGCATCACTCTTTGTGTATGATCTTTTAACGGAATTAATCAACGCTTCCGCCTGTTTGAACTTGTTTCTTTTCAATGCAATATAGGCCAGTCTTACAATGGAACGATCTCTATATGCAGGTTCTGCTTCAGTCTTATATAATATTGCTTTTGCGTCATCAAACCGGTTTACACTCATCAGTAAAGATGCTATTTCAAGAGGATTATCAAGTACGGCGATAAACGGCAGCAATTTTTTCACATCAATTGATTCAGGATCGCTCCTGTATCTTTTCATCAATTTATCAACAAGCTGAACTGCAAGCTGATTTAATTTGACATCCCATATGGAATATGCCTCGCCTCGCTTTTTATATCTATATAGAGCAGTCATCGCTTCAGATTCTTTTTTATTTTTTATAAGAATTTCAGCTTCTTTGATAGCGGCAATTTCAGATACTTCATTGTCATATTTGTATTCAGACTCTATCTTCTTTATTCCGGCAAGATCCATTCCTCCAAAAATTTTATAAATAGCCCCGCTTCGTTTTGCAGAACTTGCCAATCTCGATGTTGGATCAGTCGAATACGCTTTGTAGAATAGTTTTGATGCGGCTTTATAACGTCCCTGCTCTTTCAAACAAGTCGCACGACTATAAATACCTTCAGGATTATTCTTGAGACGACTCAACAAGCCTCCGGTCAGATTAAATTCGCGCAGAGTACAAAATGTTTCAAGCATAATCGGAAGATATTCTCCTGCTATGCTTACAAATTTATCAACACTGATCTCATGTTTTTTTGTATAATAATATGCCGATGTAAAATACAAATTCGCCTTTAGGTTATTTTTTTCTTTTGCGTAACTTGTGCCGTAGCCCATCAAAGATGACAGCTCGTACCGTGAATTTGATGCATTCTTAAAATATATTCTGGCTTTCCTGTAGTTTTCGTAATTTATATACAATTTGCCAAGCATAATATTGGCAAGGGCTACAAAATGACTATTACGAAAATTACCGGTTATCAGCTTTAAGACACTCTCTTCTTCGAAACTATCGTTATTTTTACCATAAGATTTTGCAAGCATAAAAAATGCTGAAGGCAGCATCTCTTCATTTGAAGGATATTCCTTAGCTTTGTTTAAAATCGTTCTTGCATCATCCGGACGATTTAACATGATCAACGTTTCGGACAGATAAATCAGGGCAGGAGGATAGTACAGGCTTTTCGGGTAAAGCGTTGTAATTTTTTTAAATATAGACAAAGACCGTAAATAGTTTTTTCTGTGGTAGAGCTTGAGTCCGTCATAAAACAATTTTCCATCAGGTTTAAGACGCCCTGGCGCAACTATATCTATATTAAATTTGGTATTGGGTATGGTTATTAAAACCGACCAGGGCACTAAATTACTGATATTCTTTTTATCCATAAATGAAGAACTGATGTCCGAATAAGTTTTATAATCGCCCTTCACATTGACATATCCGGAAATAACACCGGTCTGATGCTTCCCCTGCCCTTCACCGATATCAGCCGAATATACAGTAAGTGCAGTAATCATCAGCACCGGCACAGCAATAGCAAAAAAGAGCTGGATGCGAAGTAATTTGGTGAATTGAAACGGAAAATCAAAAGACAGGCGATTTCCCATCTTGTATAACATCAGATATTTATTTCAATTTATTAAGTCTTGAATACTTGGATTCAATTGAGGTAATTTTAATACCAAAAAATCCATCTACAGATACGACCTTGCCCTTTGCAACAATTTTTCCATTCACAAGAACATCCAGCGGATCATCTATATCTTGAGAAAAAAGAATTTTGTTTCCCGGGACAAGCTTGAGTATCTCCTTTAAAAGCATCTTTTTTGTTCCGACACGGACAACAACATGCAGATTTACATCCATAAGCACATCAAGATTACGTACATTGTTCTGATTAACAGAAATTTCTCGGGCGGCAGCGGGTTCCATATTTACCGCATCGCTGTTGCCCAGAGTATGAATCTCACCGGTTTCAGCTTTGGAATCATTCTGCTTGGCAGCATTGTCGTTCTGAACATTATCGGAAAACTTTTCTGCTATTTCAGATACATACTGTTCCGGCATAATCCACAGCCATTTGCCTTTTTGACTGCCGACACCAATATCATAGCTCATAAATATATAATCGCCTTTGTAAACGGTATCATTAAGCTTTGCATCTATTGACGAAGAAGTAACCTGCCATCCCATTTGAGACTCTGTCACCTCATCATAACGTGCCGAAAAATCAAACGAAAACTGAAACATAAGATCTTCCAGAGATTCATTCGTCAGCTTATCATCAACGAGAAGTTCAGCGATATTTTTTGTCAATAGCATAAAAAAAGTCCCTGCAGGTTTGGTGGACTCAATCTCGATCTGTGTAAATATTTGCTCATCAATGCCTGTTTTATCCATTGTTTCTATTTTATCGAATTTACATTCCACGATTTTTTCTATAGAATCTTTAAAAGATTCCGTTACCACTTTTTCTACAAATTCTGCAAGCCTTTTCAATTAGTCTCCTCCGAGGCCGATATTTTAACAACTTTGACGCCCCTTTTGTCGCCTTCGCTCATAACATTTCCAAGCATCTTATATATGCCGTTAATGCTTATATTTGCAGCATCCGAAGGATTGAATGATGTTTTCAATATATCGTTAACCTTTATTGATAGCAGTTCTTTGACATTCATCCGTTCAGTAGGAAGATCACAAGCTATATCGAGTGTTGTTTCTTTAATTCCGGACATGAGCTTTTTCCTAAATTCGAGTTGTTCTTTCAGAACATTGTTCTTCTTTGCATTGATCGCATCTATTATAGGCTTCAAAAATACAGATGAGTAGCAGATTGAAAATGTCCCTTTTGTGTTTCCTATAACGACTTCGAATGGAATAGTCAAAACCATCTCGTTGGAATCCACAACAAAAATAACATCAGGAGAAAAGCCTTTCTGTTTTATTCTGGCAGAAAATCGTAAAATTCTACTCCAGCTCGCAGATATATTAGAGCAAATAGTTTCCATAATGTCGTCCATAATAATATATTCTATGTCGGTAAGTTCTCTTTTTTCCTCTATCTGCTCTCCGGCGCCTCCAAGCATCTTATCTATCATTGGAAAAGCAGCATCCATAGTAACTTCTATTGCAGATAAGCCGTCAATCGGTTCTCCGGAAAAAGAGTAAAAACAGGTAGGCGAAAAAATACCGGACAGATATTCTCCATATGTCTGATTAATAATATCATTGACCGAAACCGCTACGGTATCATGAAACGCAGCGCTAAGTTTAATTGATAAATCTCTTGAAAAATTTTGATGAATTACTTCTATTTCTCTTAACTGTTCCGAGGAAATGTGTCTTGGATGCTTAAAATCATAAAAGCTTGCCGCAACGCCTGCTGCGGCTCTTTCTTCCGATTTAGCGGTATCAACATTTTTTAAAAGTGCGTCAATCTCTTCCTGCGAAAGAATCTCTGCCATTACATCTCCATTTTGATAGATTACGATAGGCTATGTTATTTTCCGAATAGTCATACAATTATAAAAAAAACAATATAAAAGTCAAATATGCAGATGCCTCGCGAACAATCTACAGATAATGAAACCGCTGCACAATAAACAGATTCACTGCTTTTTTTGAGATTTTCTATAGGATAACTCTGTTAATTTCAAACGTTCAAATTGAGACTCACGATAATCGTTTACGGATTAATAGCAGCACCCTTAAGATTGTTCAATATCTGCGATGCAGCCGAACCTATATCACCGGCACCCATTGTCAGCAGCAAATCACCCGGCTCCAGAAGATCGACAATTTTGGGTATCGCTTCAGCAAGCGTCCCAATATAGCTGCATTCCACGGTATGATTGATATTTTCCGCTAAAGCCCTTCCGGTAACACCGGAGATCACCTGTTCACCCGCCGCATAAATATCAGTCACATAAACCCGGTCGGCATTCTCAAAACTTTTTGAAAATTTATCAAACAAAAGTTTAGTTCTCGTAAACCTGTGCGGCTGAAACAGGACAACAATTCGTCTGCAATAGATTTTTAGTGCCCTTAGGGTGGCGGCAATTTCAGTTGGATGATGTCCGTAATCATCCATAATTAAAACATCTCTAATCTCACCAATGCGCATCATTCTGCGCTTTACCCCATCAAATCTGCTTAAAGAATCTACAATAACTTCATTGCCCACACCAAGTTCTTTGGCAGCCGCGGCAGCAAGCGAGGCATCTGTTATGTTATGCATTCCTATAACCGAAAGCGCTATTTCCAATAATGCACCATCTTTGCATCTAAGCTTAAATGACGCTCCTTTTAATGAAAGATACGCATCTTCAATTCTATAATCACCATCTTGCCCAACTTTTACCATACTACTTGATAAAATCGCCTTTATTCCTTCATCATCAGAGTTAACAACAGACTTGCCGGCCGACTCTGTCAAAAATTTCCTAAACTGACAAAGCAGATTATCATAACTGCCATAATGATCTATGTGTTCAAAATCAATATTACTGACAACAGCCAATTTCGGTCTCAAAAAATTAAATGATCCGTCAGATTCATCAGCTTCAGCCACAAGATATTTTCCATCACCTGCCATCAGATTTGTTCCGGTACTGTTTACAATCCCTCCGATTATGGAAACCGGTGAAAGACCGGAATTTTCTAAAATTTTAGCTATCATTGAGCTTATTGTAGTTTTTCCATGAGAGCCGCTGACGGCAATACCGTAGTAGCCTTCCATTACCAGCGAAAGCACCTTTCCCCGCTTAAGAAGCGGCAGCGATCGGGCAATACTGCAGTCAAGTTCGGGGTTTCCCTTTTTTATCGCTGAGGAATAAATAACCTGAGCATTCGGAGGAATCTGATCGCTATTATGACCGATAAAAACAGGCATTCCATAACTGCGTAATTTTTTAGTCATAGAGGTTTCTTTAATATCCGAACCCATCACTTTATAGCCGTTTTTAAAAAGCAGCTGAGCTAATCCGCTCATACCTATACCGCCTATACCAATAAAGTAAGTAGGTCTTTCCGGCTCAATGGATCTATACAAAATTTGCTGCATAATGACACCTTATTAATCTATTTGATAATGTTCTGATCTCAGGCAGTTTTCTACATCTTTTATCAGCCAAAGAACATCGATAAAATAACGGACATCCTTCATTTAGTACAGAATCATCGTTTGAAATTCTATATCCTGCTTCTCTGTCGTAGGAAGCAGCTCCCGCAAGCAGTTTTGTATACGGGTGAAACGGATTTTCGACTACCCCGTAATCTCCATACTCCATGAGATAGCCATTGTACATAACAGCTATCTTATCGGAACCCTCAAGTAATGCAAAATCATGAGTAACCAGCAAAAGCGAAGTCTCCTTTTCATCTTTTAATTGATAAAGCAACTTCAATATTCTTTTTTTAAGCGGTTTATCCAGAGAGGTAGTAGGTTCATCGGCCAGGATAAGCAGAGGATTGCCTGATAACGCCATAGCGATAAGTATTCTCTGTTTTCTCCCACCTGAAAGCTGGTGCGGATAGAGTTCTAAAACAGAGTTGTCCTCACCGCATGTCTTTATAAGACCACTAATATCAATATTTCCCGCTATCTCTTTTATTTGATGAGAAATTTTATAAACAGGATCAAGTGCATCATTGGGATCCTGAGGAATATACGAAATCGGACCTTGTCTCAGTGCTCTTTTTTGTTCACTATCAATGCAAGTCAAATTTTTACCGTCAAAAATCAGATCACCATTAATTTTTGCCCCGTAATTTATTCCAAGAATCGATTTTATAAAAACGGATTTCCCTGATCCGGTCTCTCCTATTAAGCTTAGCGCTTCTCCTTTGGCAATATTCATTGAGAATCCATGCAGCACCTCATTTTTGCCAAATGAAACCGAAAGATTTTTTACTTCTAAAACCGCTTTCAAGGCATCTTAAAAAATTTCAGAATTTTTTATATAGTCGGCTTTTCTCAATTCCATATATTCAATAAGTCTTTTTTTGATTGCATCATCTGAAACAGCCAAAATTCTGGCAGCAAGCAGCGCGGCATTAACAGCTCCGTCAACCGACACTGCCGCAACCGGAGTTCCGGGAGGCATCTGTATCGTTGAAAGCAGAGCATCTACTCCGCCAAGAGTTGAAGATACAGGAACGGCAATAACGGGGATCAGTGTCATAGAGGCGGTAATTCCCGAAAGATGGTTGGCCATCCCTGCTGCAGTTATAACAACCTTAACGTTGCTTTGACCAAGCCTTTTGATATATTCAATTGTTCTCTCCGGCATCCTGTGTATAGAACTTATAAAATATTCATAGCCTATATCTATTTTGTCAAGCAAATCACCTGCCTTTTTCATAAGCTCAAGATCAGATTTGCTGCCCATAACTATCGAAATCATCACATTGCTATTTTTCATTTTTTGTTATCCCCAGAACCTTATCTGCTATGTCATGCCGATAGTAGATTCCATCAAAATCAATTTTAGAGAGCGCATCATATGCCTTTTTTTTTGCATCTTTTAGTGTATCAGCCGTCGCTGTTACACCAAGTACTCTTCCGCCGTTTGTAACCGTCTCACCATCTCTTAAAACAGTTCCGGCATGAAATACGACAGCTCCATTTTGTTCGGCTTCTTCGATTCCTCTTATCGGTTTACCCTTTAAATATTTTCCCGGATATCCTCCGGAAGCTGCAACAACGCATACGGCATATTTATCAAGCCAGAGATTCTTATAGACAGATAGTTTGCCTTGCGCCGCATCCGCCATGATTCCTGCAAGATCGCCCTTGAAAAGTGCCATTTGAGGCTGTGTTTCCGGATCTCCAAATCTGCAGTTGAATTCAAGCAGACAAGGATTGCCGTCAACAATCATTAAACCTGCATAGAGTATACCTCTGTAGTCTATATTTTCACGATGAAATCCTTCAATCGCCCTCTCGATAATCTCTTTTTTGATTCGTTCTTCAAGCATCTTATTTACTAAAGGAGTAGGAGCGTAGGCACCCATTCCTCCCGTATTAGGGCCTTTATCATTATCATAAACAGCCTTGTGATCCTGAGACGCCAGCATAGGCACAAAACTATTGCCGTCAGTTATAACTATATAAGAAACCTCCTGCCCTACAAGTTTTTGTTCAATTACCACTCTGCTGCCTGAATCTCCAAACCTCTTTTCAATCATAATGGCATCAAGGGCTTCTACCGCTTCATCTGTTGAGTTTGTTACAAAAACACCCTTCCCTGCCGCAAGACCATCAGCTTTAATCACCCAGCTGCCGCTATTTTCCTTCAAAAATCGCCTTGCTTTCCCATAATCATCAAACAAGGCAAACTCGGCAGTTGAAATTCCGTTCCGCTGCATAAACTGTTTAGCAAACAGTTTACTGGATTCAATTTTTGCTCCGGCAGATTGAGGACCAAAAACCAAACATGTTCCATCAAGATAATCCGCAATCCCTGCAGCTAAAGGTGCCTCGGGACCTACTATAATTAGATCAATTCCGGTATCTTGTATAAAATTCTTAATTGCTCCGAAATCCAGCGGATCTATATTAACATTGGATGTTATGGCAGCAGTGCCGGCATTACCGGGAGCACACCATAAATTGTTTGCCGATTCAGATCTTTTAAGCTGCCACGCTATTGCATGTTCCCTTCCGCCCGAACCTAAAATAAGAATATTCATCGTTTCCCCTTTACCATCTCACACGGTTATTTATTTTTCGTCATTACCAAAAAACTATAGCAGGTGAATATATCTTGAAACACAGCTCTTTGTTTTACAGCACATCAAAATTGCAGCTGTCTTTTCGTTCATAAGCAAATCAAAAAAACCCATCGATAATTTCCTAATGCCTGAAATGTCTTATTCCGGTAAAAATCATTGGAATACCGAGCGCGTCAGCTTTATCTACAACAAGCTGATCTCTAATAGAACCTCCGGGCGTTACAATGGCGGATATCCCATAATCTGCAGCAACTTCTACCGAATCGGGGAACGGGAAAAATCCGTCTGATGCCATAACGGCACCTCTGAGATCAAATCCGCTTTGCTCAGCTTTCATAGCTGCAATTTTCACTGAATCAATACGGCTGACCTGGCCGGCACCGACACCTATCAATGTCTGATCCTTAACATAAACAATCGCATTGGATTTTACATATTTGACCATCCGCCAACTGAATGCAATATCTTTTTTGAGTAATTCTGCCGGCTTAATTTTTGTTACAACCTTAAAACTATCGAACCGATCATCGCTTTGATCAAAGTCGCTTACCAGAAAACCGCCCCTAACACGTTTGAAGTTATAATTTTCAGTTATTTTTAACATTTCAGGAAATCTTACAATTCTTAAATTCTTTTTGGTCTTTAACAGTTTTAACGCATTTTCGGAAATATCGGGAGCCGCAACAACCTCATAAAATCGCTTGATTAACTCTGAGGCAAGTGTGCTATCTATGGTTTTGTTAAATCCGACCAATCCTCCAAACGCCGATACAGGGTCGGTCGATAACGCCTTTTCGTAAGCATCTGTCATAGAACAACCGATTGCCGCTCCGCAAGGATTAGCATGTTTCAATATTACGCAAAAATTCTCATTTCCATGATCGGAAACCATTTGCCACAAAGTATCAATCTCAGCAACATTATTATATGAGAGCTGTTTTCCGCCGAGAATCTCCAGGTCGGATAATCCTGGACCTACAAAATCCGCATCTTTATAAAAACATGCCATCTGATGAGGATTCTCCCCATATCTAAGGTCGTTAATTTTCTCAATTCTAAGCAGTCTTTTTTCAGGAAATTGTTTTTCTCTGTTAAACCAGTTCAATATCGCCGAATCATAAAATGCCGTAACAGCGAACGCATCAACTGCAAGCGATTTTCTCACAGCTGTAGAAATCTTTCCGTTATTTTTCCTAAGCTCAGCTATCAAATCGTTATACTGATTCGGACTATTTACTACAGCAATGCGTTCATAATTTTTTGCAGCAGCCCTCAAAAGAGATACACCGCCTATGTCGATATTCTCTATTGCAAGTTTTTCATCATCACTCTGACACATTTTTTCAAACGGATAAAGATTCACAATAACCATGTCAATCGGCATAATATCGGATTTCAGCATATCAACTTTATCATTTTCACTTCCGGTTGCCAAAATTCCGCCAAAAATTTTCGGATGAAGTGTTTTGACCCTGCCGCCGAGAATTTCAGCAGATCCGGTATAATCAGAGACTGTTTTAACTTCATATCCGGCATTTTTTATCATCCTGGCTGTGTTGCCTGTTGAGATGATCTCAATACCGTATTCATTAAGAACTTTTACAAGCATCTCAAGTCCCGACTTATCGGATACACTGATCAGCGCCCTTTTAATCTTCATGCAAATTACCCGTCAAAATAGATTCGTTCTGCTTCATAACCTCAAGCGCGATAGACAAAAACTCATAAAGTTCAATATCGGCTTTTTCTATTTCCTTAATCGTATCTCTGTTAACTTTCGCAGCAAAACTTTTTGATTTAAACTTCTTTTTAAGTGATTTATCCTTGATAGATGAAATTCTCTTATCAGGCATCATAAGTGCACTTGCAAAAATAAGTCCTGTAGATGTTTCAGATGCTGCAAGCACATGGCTGAGCAAAGTTGTTCTTTCAATACCGAGATTCTCGCCATTATGCGCTTTTATCGCCTCGATATAGCGCTTGTCAATTCCGTTTTCAGACAAAATACGCTCTGCTTCCAGACCATGCCGCTTCGGATCCTCGTTTACCAATTCGTAATCAATATCATGAAGAATGCCCGCTATATACCATTGATCTCTGTTTTCTTTAAAACGCCCTGCAAGCCGCTCCATAATCAGTCCTGACGCCATGCTATGTTTTGTTAAATAATCACCCTTAATATATTTTTTCATAAGTTCCAATGCATCAGCTCTTGATATTTCCATATCGCCCTCACTATTTTTTAAGGTATAGTAATAATATATGTCCGTTTTCCTGATAATGTATTATCAAGATACGTCAATAATAACACAGATTTTTCTATTTTCTATAGAATAGTTATAGTTGACAATCGGTAATATCCGCAAATTAAAAGAAATGTTCAGAGTCTGGATTTTCAATCTAAAACGTTTAAAATTGAAAAAATGTCATTGAGAATTCTAATTCCCTGAAGATTGCCCTTTCTTTGGCTTCCCTGCGGGCTTTATGAGATTTCCCGTATAATTACATTTTGCTTTTTTAAATTAAATTAACATGTTAGTTCTTCAGAAGCTTACCTGCATAAAAAACCTGATAAAACTGCGACTATGCTTATTGTGCAGCGGTCCCATAACGATCATCTAACCTTCCCCCATTGACTGTTCCATAATTTATCTCTTTACCTTTGAGAATCCTTTAAGGCCGTGCATCAGCAGCCTTGATATCCGTTTTATATATTCAATGCACTCATTCATCTCAGAGTCCTGCTGAACAAGCAGATATTGTCCCAGGAGATCTCCAATTCCCATCAGCACATAAGACAAAGGTTCCGGATCAAATTTTCTGTACTCATTGCGCGCAAATGCTCTTTCCAGGGGACGCATATATGATTTTGATATACCTGAGTAATAAAAATCGGCAGTTTTGGGTTCTATAAATTCAGCTTCTCTGACGATTGCATACATATTTTTATGTCGCTTAAAGAAATCACAAAAACCTACAAAACCTGCAATTTCAGCATCTCTCCTGTCTTCAAACCGTGACATATAACGTCTTGCATTTGATTTTAATCCGTCAAATGTGCGTGCAACAAGCTCTCTCAGGGCTTCGATTTTGGAATCAAAATGAATATAGAATGTACCTAAACCAATATCTGCCCTATATGCAATGTCCGATATCTTGGTTTTGGAATAGCCTTTTTTTCCAAACAGATACTCAGCGGCATCAAGCAGCTTTTGATGTGTCCGAGAGCCTTTAGAAAGCAGATGCCGCTTGGGTTCCTGAGGATCAAGAACCCTGAAAATATCTTGAGAAAGTTTGTGGTTGCCAGGGTCAAATCCATTATACAAGAGATCGGTAATTATATTTATAATGTCATCGGAAGGCTTCATATCTTTATATATTCCGTATTCCGCTATAACAAAGCGAGCTGAACCCATAACAAAAATGAAAATAGCTTTTTTGGCAATATCATCTTTTACTTCAGAAAACAGCGGATTCTCAAAAATCTTGTATATTTTCTCGTAAAATTCGATTGAGATATCGGGATTAAGGAACTCGGCATTCCTGAAAACCGCATATCTGTCTATGTTATCGTATACACAATCAAAAAAATCTTTCAGAAAGATTCGTAATTTTTCAGATTTGTCAAAAGAGTGATGATTTATTGAACGTTTAACCGAATCTCTTATCGTTTCAATAAGATCTTCAATTATCTCCTTCAATACTGCATCCTTAGCTGCAAAATACTGATAGAAAGTGGAATTGCCTATGCCTGCATCTTTACAGATGGAGAGAATCGAAACCTCCTGATAGCCTCTTTTTCTAAAAAGAGCAATTGCGCTGTTTATTATTTTCTTATGAGTATTGCTTCTAATATCTGACATTGGGGCTGCTTGCATCAGATCACCAATCCTCCATCAACACCAAGCACCTGGCCTGTTATAAAAGAAGCCTCATCTGATGCGAGAAAAAGATATGCATCGGCTATCTCAACAGACTCTCCCATTCTGCCGAGCGGGGTTTTTGAATCCATATAATCTATAACCTTTTGAGGAACCTTTTTTGTCATAGGAGTTTTTATGAAGCCGGGAGCAACGGCATTTACACGTATTTTATATCTTGCAAACTCTTTTGCCCATGCCTTTGTCATACCGATAATACCGGCTTTGGACGCAGCATAATTTGTCTGACCGACATTTCCATATATCCCGACAACCGACGATGCATTCAGAATCGCACCGCCGCCTTTTTCTATCATATAAGGCACAACGGCCTTTGTTGTATTGTAAACTCCCTTGAGATTGACATTTATAACGGCATCAAAATCACTCTCAGGCATATTTACAAGAAAGTTATCTTTTGTTATTCCGGCATTATTTATGAGGATATCTATCTTTTTCAAATCAGACACAATTTTGTCAATCGTTTTCTTCACATTATCATGTTTTGTAACATCCATTTTGTAGATATGATATTGCTTCCCTAACCTTTTTCCGGCTTCACCAAGCGCATCTTCATTGCAGTCACATGCCGCAACGATTGCACCTTCCCGAATAAACCTGTTTGCAGTTTCCAGTCCTATTCCGCTTGCAGCACCTGTTATAACTGCTACTTTTTCATCCAATCTCATCTTTAAACCTCCTGTTTCCATAAAATGGCTGTAGCTGCCCAGATATAACCTATACCTGCTCCTGCCATGACAATCAGATCGCCTTTTTTTATTTTTCCGTTTTTAATTCC
>CAJVZA010000019.1 GCA_913009315.1 uncultured Hippea sp. | reverse complement strand
ACCTGCAATTTGCGTCTTGATGAGACGAATTTGAATTCTCAATTTGAAACGCTTAGAATTAATAGAGTTGCCCTATAGAAAACCTCATAAAAAGCTGTGAATTTGCTTATTGCGCAGTGGTCTCATAATGAGGCCGCTGCGCAATAAACGGCGCACTAAATGGAGATTCTATTCATCCATAAATGATTATCCTGAGTCTTATTGTCTTTCTTTTTTATGTTTTTTATGTGTAATTTGCTGTTCATGTTATTTTTTTAAATCAGACCATCCTTTATGCCGGGTTAAGTTATAACTGTCAAAATCTGATCTCACTTTTGGTTATCCAAAAAACAGGAAAGAAATGAGTATTTGAGATTGCCGTGTCACGCTCAAAATAATGGAATAAAAAACTATTTATTGCGCAAAAAATTTCTCCTGCCCTTACCAAACTGCTTTAATATGTCAGACATCAAGCCTTTTATAAACATTACAGGCACGACAGAACAACTTATTATTTGACGCCTACCTGGCGCTTCAACAGGGACAGGTTAATAAAATAATCATACAGCGCTTCATAATAATGAGCTTTTGCGCCGACAAGATAACCTTCCGCATCAAGAAGTTCCGTTGATGTCGTTATCCCGTTTTTATATCTTAAATTGGTAATTCTAAAATTTTCCTTTGCCTGAATCACTTCAGCCTTCGCCGATTTGAGATTGTTGTAGGATAGTTTGGTATTCAGGAATGCCTTCTCCACTCCAAGAGCTATTTTATTACTGATATCTCTCTCTATAAATGCAACCGAAATCTGCTGACTCCTGTACATATCAATTTCATCGGAAGTTTTTCCCCAATTAAACAGTTCCCAGTTTGCCTGAATGCCTATCGACGCATTGCGATAAGGATAAAATGTTATATCCTCATTTTTCGACACATCAAAATGATTGCCTTCTCTGTTGTAATTTGCCTTTATGCCTACTTGCGGATAGTAGCTGCTTGCCGCTATCTTTTGAGCATATCTCAGTTTTGTAATCTTGTGCCTTATTTCGGACAGAACAGGCCTATGTCGTCTTGCATAGGTTTCAAGTTTCTTTTCGGTAGATACATCGAAAGATCCTCTCAGTTTGCCTATTTTTAAACTTCTGCTTAACTTATCGGCAACGTCAACTAAATCAAGCTTGCTTCCAAAATCTCTGCCCAGAAGTCTGTTCAAATTACTTTTTGCCAGCAGGACAGTATTTTCCGCCGATTCCATAGCCTGAACAGCTGAAAGTTCAGCTGTTTTAGATTTAAGAAGATCATTCTTTGGGATAACGCCCGCTTCATAAAATTTTTCCGCATCTTTCAGGTGAGCCTTTAACGATCTTACCCGCGCCTGCATAACATTTTTCATTTTTTCCGCAAAAAGTACCCCGTAATAACCTTTAGATACATTATATATAATGTCCAGAGTAGCTTCTTTCTTTTTAAGCCTCTTTATATCAACTCCAATTTTTTCCAGCTTATATGTATAAGAAAGTTTAAATCCCGTAAAAATCGGCATTTGTAAGTTCAGATCCCACCTAAAATTATTATGATGATTCATATAAACAACAAACGGTTTCTGACCAACCGAGCTTCTGGTTTTCATCCTCGTATAACCATAGCTCGTAGAAAGACTCGGGTAATTGAGTTTATATACCGATTTTGCCTTATATTGCTGGGCGGCAATGGCAGCATCCGACGATTTTAAAACATTACTATTTAATATAGCCATTTTAACGGCTTCGGATAAACTCATTGAGTAAGCATTTCCAACCAGTAAAATAATTGCGACAAACAAAAATCTATGTAGTATTTTCATTTATTTCTCCCTAAAAATGCTTCTATTTGCAATTTTAATAAGCAGTTCCTTTTCATAACAATCTTTTATGTCTTCAAGTAGACTATCAGCTTTTTTAATATAACTTAAACAGACCGATTTGGCAAGAGCTATTCCATTATTTTTTATAACCCAGCTTTCTATCTTTTGAATATCTTCCTTCTTGTCCCATAATCTCTTCATATTGCTCCGTTCCTGCGGTTCTGAACAAGTCCTGGCAGCGATAAGCGGCATAGTAGCTTTGCCTTCCGCAAGATCGCTGAGAACGGGTTTACCAAGCATGGCGCTGCTGCCGATATAGTCAAGAATATCATCTGTAATTTGAAAACTGTATCCCAAATATCTTCCAAACCGAGATAAATTTCTTAAATCGGAAGCATTGTTTCCCAATATTGATCCAATTTTTATCGCACACTCAAACATTACAGCTGTTTTGTTATAAATAATTCTAATATAATCGGAAAACGAGAGAAAGAAATTTCCGCTCAACCGGGTTTCCTCCATCTGACCTTCCGCCAAATGCGATGCCGCAATACTAACAATCTCAGGAATCGGCTTTTCAAATTCAAGAGCAATTCTATATGCAAGCGAATATAAATAATCTCCGGTCAAAATTGCAATACTGTTTCCATTCTCATAGCTTACTGTTTTCTTTCCGCGCCGCATATCGGCATTATCCATAACATCATCATGCATCAATGATGCAATATGAATAAGTTCAATAACAAAACCAAGTCTCTTTATCTTTTTTCTATTATTATATCCTGTCATGGATGCCGCAAGATAGAGAAGAATCGGACGCAGTCTTTTGCCCCCGGACAAAACTTTTAAGGCTACCTTTTTGGCATACATGCCGGTTAAAAGAAACTTGTCATCTTTTATAAGTTTGACAAAATCATTATCAAACTCCAGCTTAAAAGATTTAAGAAATGCTAAATCTTTACTGCTAAGTTTCAAGCTTTGCGACTGAAACAATATTATCTTCATCCCTTAAAGTTATAATCTTTACGCCTTTAGCGGTTCTGCCCATAACTCTAACGTTACTCACATCAAATTGAAGTGAATAACCCTCCTGAGTGACAATAAGTATATGGTCGCTCTCCTTGACCGCAAGCGCACCCACAAGACTGTCCTTGCCTGTCATTTTTATCCCGATAACACCCATACCGCCTCTGTTGGTTTCTCTCAGTTTGGAAATTGCAACTCTTTTGCCTATTCCCTTTTTGGTCACCAAAAGTATAGAGGTATTATCATTATCTCCCGCTGCCAAAGCTGAAATTATTTCATCGTTCTCCCTTAAACGAATGCCTGTAACACCGGCTGTAACCCGTCCCATGGCGCGGAGCTGATCCACGGAAAATTTTGATACCTGGCCTCTTTTTGTAGCAATAATCAATTTATCTTCCTGATCTGAAACAATAATATCATTCAGGCTGTCGAAACTATTCATCTTAAACGCTGTAACGCCATTGAGCCGCACAGACTTATATTTTTCAATCAGGGTGCGTTTTATTTTACCTTTTTTGCTCGCAAAAACAAAAGATCCTTTCGCTTCTTCAAGCTTTTTCGAAACCGCAGCAACCGTTTTTATACTGTCATTACCTGTTATCCTTATGAGCGTATTTACCGGTTTGCCTCTCGCTGAAAGCCCTCCTTCGGGAACCTGATAGACCGGTATAGAAAATACCTTCCCTCCGAAACTAAAAAGATAAAGCTTATCAAGATTATTCGCACTTATAACCTTTACTATATAGTCATTTTCCTTTAGCGAAGCGGCTTTTTTTCCTTTGCCGCCGCGATACTGATCATGATAGTCTTCATGACTGGTCCGCCTTATATAACCGTCATTGGATAGAATGATTGCCATATCCTCAGGTTTTATGAGTTTGGTTATGTCGAAATCCGACTCTTCTTCTTTAATCTCGGTTTTTCGTTTATCTGAATATTTCGCAATGATACGTTCCGATTCTTCGATAATAATCCGGTATATTCTTTCCGGATCCTCAAGAATATCTCTGTAATCGGTAATTTGACCTGTCAATTTATCAAGCGCTTCCGCTATATTATCTCTTTCCAGTTTCGCTAATTTAGCGAGTTTCATATCAAGAATGGCCTGAGACTGAATCATATCAATTTTCAGCTCATTGCAAAGCTCGATTTTGGCCTCTTTCGAACTCTTGCTCTTTTTTATAATGGCAATCACCTGATCAATATTATCAATTGCAACCTTAAGTGCTCTTAATATATGCGCTTCCTGCTCGGCTTTATTAAGAAGAAACATCGTTCTCCTTTTAATTACAACGATTCTCTCATCTATAAAGCGATCCAGAAATTTATGAAGAGTAAAAATCTTTGGCTGAAGATGGTCGGTTGCAAGAAAAATCATAGAAATTGTTACTTCCAATGCAGTATATCTATAAAGTTGATTTAAAATAACCTCAGGATAATCGCCTTTTCTTACCGATATTACAACCCTTATTCCTCTCCTGTCCGATTCATCCTTTATATCGGTAATGCCGCCGATACGCTTCTCTCTTACAAGTCTTGCAATATCAGCCACAAGATTTGCCTTGTTTACCTGATACGGAATCTCTGTGACAACAATATGCTTTGTATTTTTTACAGATTCAATGTGCGCAACAGATCTAACTCTTATTTTGCCTCGACCTGTCAGATATGCTCTTCTTATTCCCGCGGTTCCTATTATAGATCCTCCGGTCGGAAAATCCGGTCCGCTGATAATCGAGAGAAGGTTCTCATTTATTTCATCGATATCGGATAAATCACGATTCTTTATCAGCCATATAACCGCTTCAAGCACCTCGCCCATATTATGAGGAGGAATAGATGTAGCCATTCCAACAGCAATACCGGACGATCCGTTAATAAGCAGATTTGGAAATGGTGCAGGTAAAAGCTCCGGTTCACTTAAGCTTTCATCGTAATTAGGACGAAAATCAACAACATCTTTATCAAGATCGCTCAGCATTTCTCCGGCCAATACCGATAGTTTGGCTTCGGTATATCTCATTGCAGCCGGAGAATCTCCATCTACCGAACCAAAGTTTCCCTGACCTTCAATAAGCCTGTAGTGCATAGAAAACGGTTGAGCCATTCTAACGAGAGCATCATAAACGGCACTATCGCCATGCGGGTGATATTTACCTATTACATCACCGACTATACGAGCTGATTTTTTTGAAGGTTTATTATGAGAAAGACCAAGTTCAAGCATAGAATAGAGAATTCTTCTATGAACCGGTTTTAATCCGTCGGCAACGCTCGGCAACGCTCTTCCGATAATAACACTCATGGCATAATCAATATAGGAAGATTTCATACGTTTCTGCAAACTTACAGCTTCTATAGCTCCACCCATTAATGTTCTTTGTTCATCACTCATAATATCTTACACATCTATATTTTCTGCCTTTTGAGCGTAATCCTCAATAAATTTACGTCTTGGTGCAACATCTTCTCCCATCAAAACCGAAAATGTCCTGTCGCATTCAATTTCATCATCCACCTCAACCTTAATAATTGTTCTTGTTTCCGGATTCATTGTAGTTTCCCATAGTTGCTCAGGGTTCATTTCTCCCAAACCTTTATATCTTTGAATCTGAATTCCTTTTCTTGCTGCTTCTTCAATTGTTTCAATCAGTTCTACAACAGATGAGTACGCGGCCTTTTTATCATTGATAAGAGTAAAAGGAGGTTTAAAAATATCGTTTTTGATAAGTTTTTTGATAGCTACAAAATCAAAACCTTCTATCAGATCATTATCAATTCTTACTTTTTGATTAAATCCGCTTTCATTGTAAATTACATCGGTCCCGCTATCCGATTCCTTAATTTCAACAATTTTAGTATCGGGGAAAAATTGCTTTAAATAATCATTCAAAGCATCTAAATTTGTTTTAACATCACAACAATCATCTATTTTTTGTATTATAAGTTCAGTTATAGCAACCGATCCTATTTTTTCTTTAAGTAAACCAAAAAATCGTTTATAATTATAATATGCTTTTAGAAGTATCTTTAATTCTTTTGACTCAAATAATTTACCGCCGACTTCCAATTTCATGTTTCTAATCCCCTGATTTAGAAGATAGAACTCAAGATCCTTTTCATCGTCAAGATACAACTCTTTTCCTTTGCGTTTAAGCTTGAAAAGCGGAGGCTTTGCAATATACAAATATCCATTATCAATCAAATCTCTCATATATCTGAAAAACAACGTTAACAGAAGAGTTTGAATATGAGAACCGTCAACATCAGCATCCGTCATTAATATAATCTTATGATATCTTGCTTTTTTTATATCAAAACCTTCTCCGACCCCGCATCCTACCGCCGTAATAATATGTTTGATCTCCTCGCTGGCAAGCATCTTATCAAGGCGTGATTTTTCAACATTGAGAATTTTCCCCTTTAACGGCAGAATTGCCTGAAAATTCTTATCTCTCGCCTGTTTAGCGGAACCTCCGGCTGAATCTCCCTCAACAAGAAAAAGTTCTGAAATTGATGGATCTCTGCTTGCGCAATCGGCAAGTTTTCCTGGAAGCGTTCCAACATCGAATATCGTTTTTCTTCTAACAAGTTCCCGTGCTCTTTTGGCTGCCTGCCTGCTTCTGTTTGCCGTTATACATTTATCTACAATAATTTTTGAAATATCAGGATGCTCAAGCAGATAATCTTTTATGTAGCCTAAAAGATTACCGAATATAATGCCCTTTATTTCACTATTGACAAGTTTAGTTTTTGTTTGTCCTTCAAATTGAGGATCGGGTAATTTAACGCTTACAACAGCTGTGAGACCTTCTCTGGTATCATCTCCTGAAAATGTCATATCTTTTTTCAGCATTCCGTTTTCCAGAGCATATTGATTTATTGCTTTTGTTAATACGGCTTTAAAAGAAGCAAGATGAACTCCTCCTTCAGCTGTATCTATCGCATTGGCAAAACTATAAATATTTTCCCTGTACCCTGTTGTATATTGAAACGCCAGATCAACATCTATTTTATTTACATCATCATAAAAGTGTATTTTTACAGGTTCATCAAAAATAACGGATTTACCGTTATTGAGATATTTTACAAACTCGGATACGCCGCCTTTATAATGAAATTCAAACTTTTCATTATTTATTTCGTCCGTGAATCTGATTTTTACTATTGGATTTAAAAATGCCAACTCTCTTAAGCGTTTGGCAATTTTAACAGAGTTGAAATCAGAGGTACTGAATATGTCCTCATCATCCGGAATGAAAGTTATAGATGTACCCCGTTTATCCGTCTTGCCTGTTTTGATGAGCGGATTTAGAGCAATACCTTTTGAATAATCCTGATAATAAGCAAATCCGTCTCTGTTGACTATAAGTTCCAGTCGTTTGGAAAGTGCATTGACAACAGAAACTCCAACACCATGCAATCCGCCGGATACTTTGTAGGTATTGTTGTCGAATTTGCCTCCCGAATGAAGTGTAGTCAAAACAACAGTAGCTGCAGAAATTTTTTCTATCGGATGAATATCAACAGGTATTCCCCTTCCATCATCGGTAATTGTTGCCGATCGGTCACTGTTTATAGTTACATCTATATTTTTACAGAAACCTGCCATAGCTTCGTCTATACAATTATCAACAACCTCATAAAGCAATTGATTAATTCCTGCTTCATCGGTTGATCCAATATACATAGCCGGTCTTTTGCGTACACCTTCAAGTCCTTTAAGAACTTTTATATCTTCTGCGTTGTATTCCGACATATCTTAATTGATAGGCATTTGAATGTATTTTAATGTATATTCAATACCATGAGGAATAAATTGCACCGGATTGTCATCCGAGTCACAAAATAGATCTATCTTATGGTCTATAACGGTTGAAAGATATTCAACAAGCATTTTTCCGTTAAGCTTAAGTTCTTTATTCTTTACACTTTCTATTTTTATCATTTCTTTTGCAAATTCTCCTTCTTCGTTTGATGATTCTATTGATAAATTTTCACCATCGAAATTAAAAATCACACTATGGTTACCTTTCTCTGTTACAAACAGAACCTTTTTAATTGCTTTTGACAATTTATCTGCTTCGATTGTTGCCAATTTTTCATTTTCAGTATTTTGTATAATATTTTTATAGTCGGGAAAACGACCGTTTATTAAACGGCTGAACAATTTTATATTTCCGGCTTCTACTATCAAATAATCGTTTGTAATTCCGATTTTTATCTGTTCTTTATCGATAGGTATTCCAAGAAGTTCCAATAGAAACTGTTTCGGTACTATTATATTAATTTCTTTTTCTATTGTTGTTGTTTGATCGTTGAAATAAGATAATCTAAAAGAGTTTGTGGCACAAAAAGATAGTCCTTTATTATTAATAACAAGATTTATTCCCTCGTATTCAGGCTTGAATGATTTTTTTGCTGTAGCAAACAGTACTTTTTCCAAAGCTTTATGTAATATTTCTTTATTCAGGATAATGTTTGCTTCAGGAATATCATTAAACAGATCAGGAAATAAATTATGATCATATGTTTTTATCTGAGATATATAAGACCCTGCCGAAATTTTAATATTACCATTGATAAAATCGAGATTTATTTCATGATTATCTATAAGATAAAGAATATTATATAATCTGTTTGCCGAAACACATACGATTTTTTCATCGCTGCTTATAATAGGTACTGTTATTTTTGCTCCTATTTTTGTGTCTGTAGTAAAAAGTGTGGTAGAATTGTTTTTAATGTCCATAAGAACAGATTCCAGTATACTTGTTCGTTTATCTGTAAATCTAATGAGATACTTTAATGCATCTTCAAATATATATTTTTCAATTAACATCTTTTTTCTCCTTTCTATATTCTTTATATTTTAGTCGAAGTAAGTAGTGTTTGTCAAATTGTTGATAACTGTTAATGTTGCTTAATCAGACTGACAATTTTTTGTTAGAATCTGTTTATCTTTTTTATCTTTGTATAACACAAAATTATTACAAAAAATCTGACAAGTGAACTATGTTGAAAAGATATGGGTTACTGACAGGTTACTGACAGGTTTTTTCTGTTTAACTTGATATTTTTTTGTGAATAATTTTTATTTCATCAGAAAACATCTGATTTTTATCAGATTCGGATTCTATTGTTTTCACTGCATTGATAACAGATGCATGACTTTTCATTCCAAAATGTCTGCAGATTTCCGAATATGATTTTCCTGTTAATTTTCTTACGAGATAAATGGCAATTTGTCTTGGTTTGAGAATTTCTTTTTCTCTTCTTTTTGACAACATTTTTGATACGGTAATATTAAAATGACCTGCAACGGCTTTTTGTATATTTTCTACAGTAATCTGCCGCTTTTTTTCGAGCAGAATACCGCTTAAAATTTCTTTTGCGAAGTTTAGAGTTATATTGGCGTTCATCAATGAGGAAAATGCTCCTATTCTTATTAAGGCTCCCTCAATTTCTCTAATATTTGATGTGATTTTTGATGCTAAAAAATCAGCAACATCTTCATTGATATCCAGATTGTTTGCTTTTGCTTTTTTGTATATAATTGCAACACGTGTTTCGTAATCGGGGGGTCCGATTTCTGCTATCAGTCCCCATTGGAATCTGGACCTCAATCGTTCTTCAATGTTGTCGATATCCCTGGGAAGTTTATCACTTGTTATAACAATTTGTCCTTCAACCTGATGCAGAGCATTAAATGTATTAAAAAACTCTTCCTGTGTTCCATGTTTTCCTGCAATAAATTGTATATCATCTATTAAGAGCAGATCCAGATTTCTGTAGTATTGTCTAAAATTTTCATTATCTCTTCTTTTTATGGCGTCTATTAGTTCATTGGTAAACTGTTCTGATGAAATATAGCAGATTTTCTTCTTTCTGCTTTTAGCTACTCTATGCCCTATAGCCTGAAGAAGGTGCGTTTTTCCAAGACCGACTCCGCCGTATATATAAAACGGATTATATGCCGTTCCCGGGTTTGTAGCTACCGCTATTGCTGCAGCAGAGGCAAAACGATTCGAGTCTCCTACAATGAAATTGTCAAATCTGTACTTATTATTTAAACTGGAGTTACCGTCGTGTGTTTTTGGGATACTAACCTGACTTTTTTTATTTATATGACGACCCGGCTCTTTGACAATAAATTGAACTTCTGTAATTTCCGAATATCTTTTTTTTGCAGTTTCCATAATCTGTTTTATGCAGTTGTTTTGTATCCACTCCTTAAAAAATCTATTCGGGAGTGTTATGGTCAGCCTGTTGTGCTTTGGAGCGAGTTCTATCGGTTTGATCCAGATATCGTAATCATCCTCATTTTTTATTGTTTCTCTGAGAGCGGCTTTAATATGATTGTCTAAAGAATTTATCATTACTCTTGATAATAATGGGAAAAGTTGAATTTTGCAAATTTATGTACTTATTTTGTGTACTAAACGGTGTATTAAGATGCTGTACAACAAGCGGGATCAGCGAAGTCAAAGAAAGGATGTGATTTAAGAATTAAAATTTGAGCTACTAACCTGTAAGTTAAGGGCGCTCTCAACCTGAAACACTCAGAATTAATAGAGTTGCCCTATGGAAAACCTCATAAAAGGCTGCGAATATGTTTATTGTGCAGCGGTTTCGTTAATGTATCTTACTTAAAAATTGTTTTAATTGAGAATTGTTATCGTTTGCCAATATTTCCTCAGGTGTGGCAATCTCAGTAATTTTTCCTTGATCCATAAATGCAATCCGGTCTGCAGCTGCTTTTGCAAAATCCATTTCATGCGTTACTACAATCATGGTCATTCCCTCTTTTGCCACCTTTTCCATAACATCAAGCACTTCACCTATCATTTCCGGGTCAAGCGCACTTGTTGCTTCATCAAAGAGCATTAGCTGCGGTTTCATTGCAAGAGCCCTTGCAATTGCAACACGCTGCTGCTGACCTCCCGAGAGCTGTTCAGGGTAAACATCTGCTTTTTCGACTATACCTACTTTTTTAAGCAGAACGGTTGCCATATCAACGGCATTTTTTTTATTAATTTTTTGCACCTTTATTTGGCCAATTGTAATATTTTCCATGACCGTAAGATGCGGAAAAAGATTAAAATGCTGAAAAACCATACCGATTTTAGCTCGCAGTTTTGTAGGTTTGGTTTTTTTGTTAAAGATATTGGTTCCTAAAATTTCTATTGATCCTGAATTTATCTCTTCAAGTCGGTTTAACGTCCTTAAAAAAGTACTTTTGCCTGAACCTGATGCACCGATAATTACTAAGACCTCTCCGTAATCCACATTTAAGGAAACACCGTTTAAAGCTTTAATGTCGTTTGGATATACCTTATAAATATCACGTGCCCGAACCGCATACTTTTTATCTGTCACTTTTTGCCATTCTCTTTTCAAATAAATGTGTCAAAGATGACAGCGAGTATGTAAGCACGAGATACATTGCAGCTACTGTAAACCAGATTTCGAACGGGCTGAATGTCGAACTCACAATTTCTCTGCCGGCTTTTGTAAGATCGGTAATGGAGATAATGGACACAAGCGATGAATCCTTAATCAGAGATATAAACTGGCCGGCCATTGCAGGCATGGTTCTCTTGATTGCCTGAGGCATGATGATATGTCTCATAAGCTGAAAATAATTCATTCCTATTGAAAGGGCGGCTTCGGTTTGATCTTTGCCGATAGATTGAATTCCGGCTCTTACGATTTCTGCGATATATGCTCCCTCAAAGACCGCCAAAGCTCCGATTCCCGATACTATTCTGTCAAGATTAAAAACGGTTCCGATAAAAAAATAGAAGATAAATATTTGAATAAGAAGAGGAGTGCCTCTTACCAGTTCAATATAGGTTCTTGCAAGATTTTTGAGCAGCGGATTTTCTGCTATTCTCATAAGACCGGTTATAATGCCGATTATAATCGCAAAAAAGATAGCTATTATGGAGATTTTTAATGTGGTAAAAAGCCCAAGCAAAAGCGCCCCGGCCCTATGGGAAACGTTGTATCCTAATTCATCTCCCTGATCGACAACATTTCCCTTTTTGACCTCAGATTTTTCAAGTTTAAATTTTTTTATCACTCCATTGAGTGATTTAATCGTCAGTTCTCCGTTTTTATATCCTTCTACGAAACCGTTGAAAGGCGAACTGACAGTGTCGTGACTTGTGTAAATAATATAAGACGGGATAGTATTCCATCTCCATATATAGTTGATCTTTGAGCTTGAGATAAATGTAAAGTAACCGAGTCCGATAATTACGAGTATATATGCAAAATTCCATGCCGTTTTTGCCGGCTTGCTTATCATATTCGCCGATCTCTATAAAAAGTCTATTGTACCTCTTTTAGCCAGCCATTGCTCAAAAACCATTTCTTATATATCCTTTTATAAGATCCGTCATGCTTAAGCTGTCTTAAAAAGTTGTCGAGCCAATTGAGGAAATCAGGGTCTCCTTTTCGTATGCCCCATGCAAGTGGTTCATAAGTAAACGGCTTATCGAGAAATGTAAGCTTTCCGATTCCTTTTTGTGCATAAAATACAGCATTGTATGGCTGATCATAAACGAATGCATCTGCCCTTCCGTTTACAACTTCCATTGCTGCATCGGGTTCTGTTTCAAATGTTTTGAGCTTTGCGCGAGGCATATATTTTTTTACTGCGAACTCACCGGTAACACCAAGTTTGGTTACTATTGTGTACTTTGGGTTGTTTAGATCTTTATAGCTTTTTATTATACCGGTCAGGCTCTTTCTTATTAATATAGTCTGTCCGACAACAATATACGGATCGGCAAAGTTTATTTTCAGGTTTCTTTTTTGGGTTATTGTCATTCCGCTCATGATAATATCAAATTTATCGGTTATCAGAGCAGGAATTATGCCGTCCCATGCCGTATTTACAAGTTTGAGTTTTACCCCCATGTTTTTTGCCATAAGCTTTGCTATATCGACATCAAAACCGATAATCTTTCCGGATTTGCTTCTCATCTCAAAAGGCATATAGCCTGCCTCGAGTCCGACTCTGAGAACACCTCTTGTAATAATATGATTGAGTGCCGATTGTCTCCATAGGTTGATGTCAGACGCATTTGCAACCGAACTCATAAGCATTGCGCCGATTAGAAAAAGAAAAATTTTTTTCATGGTTCCTCCAAATAAGTTAATATGATTTACCTTCATCTAAAAGCTCTTTAATTGCCATTTTGGTGCCGCATTTCGGGCATATCGGCAACTTCTCCTTCGGAAAATGTATGATCTTTGTAAATCTGCACTTAGGGCAAACTATTTCGATGAGTTCATTTGCGACCTCATTGTATTTTTCCACTATGCTCCCCCTGCATTATCACTATAAATCTTACCTTAACATAATTAAATAAAAAAGCAAACCGGCTGTAAAATCGGCAGACCATGTTAAGGGCGACTCTATTAACTTTCGGGGTTCAGTGTCCAAGAGTCAAGATGATTGCTAATGAATCAATAGATGCTCTTTATATTAATTTTTCTATTTTATTTCGATCCGTTAAAAAAAGAAGCAACCTGTCAATTCCAACTGCGATTCCCGATGCTTCAGGCATTCCCCATCCGAGCGCATCCAAAAATTCTTCATCGGTTGTTATATTTATGCCTCTTTTTTTCAGTGCCGCGTTCTCCTTTTTAAATCGTCTCTCCTGCTCCGATTTGTCATTTAGTTCATAAAACGCACTCGCAATTTCAATTCCCTCGATAAACACTTCAAAACGTTTTGTTATGCGATTTTCAACGACAGCCAAAGCGGACTTCCATTCCGGAAAGTTTACAAGAAATGTTATCTGTCCGTTACCCAGCAGCGGTTTGACATAACGCTCAAAAACATAATCAACCAGCTCGTAATAATTGAATCCGCCGCACTGATCATCATGTGAAAAAGAGGATTCAAGCGTTTCAAGATCAAATCCGGCTTTCTTGAAAGCTTCACTGTAGGTGATGATTTTGCCTTCAAGTGCTATTTTTTTGTCTTGCCAGACAATTTCTTTTGAATCGGTTAGATATCTTAATAATTTTATAAAATCTTCCTGAATGCTGTTCAGTTTTTTGTATGTCCTGTACCATTCGGCAATAATAAACTCTTTGTTGTGAAAATTTCCATATGCATCATCGCGAAATGCATGTGTAATTTCAAAAAGCTTGTCAAAGCCGCCGATCAAAAGTCTTTTTAGTGACAATTCGGGGCTTGTAATTAAAAATTTACCATTTGTCAGCTTTAACGGCTCTATATGCTCTTCCGGTGCAATTCCATCTTTCATCATTGCTGTAGCAGCCTCAATAAATCCATTTTCATGAAAAAATTGTCTGATTTTCCAAATCAGTTCGAATCGCCGTTTTGTATTTGCATAATTCTGCGGCAGGATATTTAGATTGGCTGCACTGAGTTTTCCCGAGGATTTAACCAGTATACTGCATTTTTCTATTCTGCCGTTTTCCGACAGTTTTATTTCTACAATATCTCCTATATCGGCGTTGATGTTTTCCGACAGTTTTATGAACTTTCCATCAAAAGACAGCACAGCAGGATTTTTCTGCATAATTCTTCCTTTCATAAAATATGATTTTATATAATCGGATGCGAATTACAATAATTTTCTCTTGACATGCAATTTTTAACAAGTATAGTTGTTATTAGATAGTTTGATACGAAACTATTTGATAACAACTTATAAGGAGGTGCCGCATGGGTGATGGATATCTTCACGGTATCAAAGAGGATATTGCAGGTGACGGTCTCTTTGACCAATTTTTTGAATGGTATGATGACAGAAACAGCTACGCAAAGGAATGGAAAGAGAGAACAGGGGGAAAAGTTGTCGGCAGTTTGTGCACATATACACCGGAGGAGGTATTGACTGCCGCAAACTGTCTTACCGTAAGACTTTTGGGATTCCATGAGCCTCAGGATGTGACGGAGCCGTACCTTTTTGCTATGTTCTGCCCGTTTTCAAGAGATACCCTGGCTCAGGGACTCAAAGGCAAACTTGATCATCTTGACGGTGTGGTTATGGCTCATTCATGTCTTCATCTTCGCCAAACATACAGTGTTATGAAACATAAGCTGCCGGTAGAATTCGCGTGGTATCTTCCGATCCCCAATAACGTCAAGGATAAATATGCCAAAGAGTTTATGGCAAGTGAGATTGAGCGCTTTAAGGAATCGGTCGGGGAGTGGAGAGGATTTAAAATAGATGAAAACAGACTTGAGGATGCGATTACACTTATGGATAAAAATCGTCATCTGTTGAGAACGGTTTACGAATATAGAAAAGATGACAATCCGCATTTGACCGGTATGGAGGCGCTTGCCATGGTGACCGCATCCGAACTTGTTGACAAGCATGATGCGAACAGAGAAATAGAGAAAATATTAAAATATCTTCCTTCGAGAAAGATAAAAACCGGCAGTAAAGTCGGCTCAAGATTAATTGTCATCGGTTCGGAAGATGATGATATGAGTTTTGCGCATATGGTAGAACATGAAGACGCTACGGTTGTGGTAGATGAGCATTGTACCGGAACAAGATGGTTTTGGAAAGAGATCGGCCCCCGGCATGACAATCTGTCTCAGGAAAGAAGAATAGGAGACAGGTATTGCAGCAGGCCTGCTTGTCCCACAAAAGATTACGCAATGGAGGATGGAACAAGATTAAGATTTTTGCATATTCTCAAGCTTTGCGGGGATTATAATGTTGATGGTGCTTTGCTGATTCAGCAAAAATTTTGTGATCCGCATGAAGGAGATATGGTTCCGCTGAAAGAATTTTTGTCGGAACATGATATTCCTTCTCTTCAGCTTGAGTTTGATGTAACGCTTCCATTGGGTCAATTTAAGACGAGGGTGGAGGCTTTTCTCGAAACAATAGGCGAAGAGGACCTTTTTTAACAATAGATTTCGATTATATGGAAGGAGAGGAATTTAATGAAATATAAAGTTGAGCCTTTGAAATCATGGGGCAAAGCAAAGGAATTAAGAAAAGCGTATTTTGATAATTATGTAAATGCGAGGCAGCGCGGAGGACTAAGAGTGTGCGGAAGCGCATGGGCGTTTCATGCATTACCGTACGGCCTGGGTGAAGATATTTACTGGCTGACCGGTGAACCCTATGGAGCTCAGGTGGCATTTGATAAAGATATCAACAGGCAATTGCAGGATGTCGCAAGCAATAAAGGCTGGGCGCACGACTTGTGCAGTTACATGAGGAGTTATTGGGGTTCGATTTATGCGGATAAGTGGGCATTCGGGGGAAAGTGGCCTACGGCAGATTTTGCGTTTACGAATCAGATCTGCTGTTCGCACTCGAAATGGTATCAGGAGGTGGCGCGTTCCGAAAAGATACCGTTTAAGGCGATAGATATAAGCAGCGGAGCATACGAATGGATAAAAGGAGTCGATGATCCAAGGATCACCTATATTGCCAATCAGATGGCCGAAACGATAGAGTGGATGGAAAAAATAACGGGAAGAAAATTTGATGATGAAAATTTTATAAAGCATCTCAAATATGAGTTCAGAGCAACTTCGACCTGGGCAAAAATCTGCGAGCTTCAAAAGACAATTCCTGCTCCGCTTGACGAGAAATCAATCTTTTCGCTGTACTCGTTAGCTACATTGAATAAGGCAGACAAGAGTACGGCCGAATATTATGATGAGCTTTACGACGAGACTGTCGATCGTGTAAAAAGGGGAATTGCGGCAGTAGGCAGCGAGAGATGCAGACTTATATCCGATACTCAGCCTCCTTGGGGATTTTTGAAGGTATTCAGATATCTCGAGGATTTTGGTGCCATATCGATTGGTTCGCTCTATACATTCGGTCTTCAGGGAATCTTTGAAGAAAAAAAGGATGGAACCTGGGGGTATAGGCCCACACCTATGGACAAAGGAATAGAGATTAATGACAGAGAAACCGCTTTGAAACTGTACGCGGAATGGAATGCCGCAAAACCTGAATATCAGCAGTTCTACGATCCTCACATAAAGACGCGCCTTATGATGCATATAATCAAGGAGTGGAAGATTGACGGAGTTATGCTTCATCTGAACCGCGGATGTGAAGGCCTGTCGCTGGGAATAATGCAGAACAAAGATGAGCTGTCCGAACTTGGAATTAAGGTTATGACATACGAAGGAAATATGGGTGACGAAACAGAGTTTGACGAAGATAGGGTTTTTGCACGCGTCGATTCGTTTATGGAGCTTTTAGGACTTGGAAAAATCAAAAAGAGTACATAGGGGGAATGCATGATCAGTGCAGGGATAGATATAGGATCAAAAAATATTAAAGTTGTCATACTTGACGGAAAGAAAATTATAGGAAGTGCGATTCAGACCAGTGGGGAGAATCAGGAAAAAGTGGTTGACGAGACTCTGGCGTTGGCTGTTGAGGATGCGAAAATCGACCGATCCGATATCGACAGGATTGCTGCAACCGGTATCGGAAGAAAGACTTTTAAGAATGCCGACTACGTAATAACAGATGTTACAGCCGGCGGACGCGGCATCTTTGAATGCAATAATTCCGTACGTACCGGCATTGAAGTTGGAGCTGAGGAAAGCAAGGCAATCAGGGTCAACCAGGCCGGCAAAGTAACCGATTCTGCCGTGAATGAAAAATGTGCGGCGGGATCAGGTTCTTTTGTTGAATCAATGGCAAGGGCTTTAGGAATTAACGTAAAGCTGTTTGCAGAACTTGCCTTAAGCTCGGATGCAACAATACCTATGAATGCTCAATGTGCGGTATTTGCGGAATCTGAGGTTGTTTCACTCATTGCTCAAAATACTTCACAGAAAGATATATCAAAAGCTGTACATGATTCTATTGCTTCGCGAGTCTCTTCGATGGCAAGAAGAGTAAAGCTTGAGCCTAAAATCGCAATTTTCGGCGGGTTGGCATACAACCCGGGTTTTGTGTCCGCTTTTAAGAAAAATTTGGAGATTGAGGAGATTTTTATTCCCGAAAAGCCGCTTTTTGTTGATGCATTAGGCGCTGCGCTTTTGGCGCAGGAAAAAACGGTGGAGGATTGATATGACGCAGAAAGAGTATTGGAGATGGGATGAAAAATGCTGGAAGGATGAATCCATGGACAGTTCCGATGTAAAAATCATTTCGGTTGGAATCGATATCGGTTCAGTGAGCTCCGAGGCGGCGATCTGTCTTGACGGAAAATTTTATGCATCCAACACCGTACGCACCGGAAGCAACTCTCCAACCAGCGCAAAAGATGCATTGAAGCCTTTGCTTGAACATGCGGAGATTTCTTATGAAGCTGTTGACTTTATTGTCGGAACCGGATACGGAAGGGTCAATATACCGTTTCAGGATAAGGCTGTAACTGAAATTGCATGTCATGGAAGAGGTGCCAACTATATGGTGGGGCCGTCTCTGAGGACAATACTTGACATGGGAGGACAGGATTGCAAGGCAATTCATATCGATGAAAGAGGAAAGGTAACCAATTTTCTTATGAATGATAAATGTGCTGCCGGAACAGGCAGAGGAATGGAAACGATAGCGGATCTTTTAAAGGTGCCGATTACCGAAATAGGAGACAGATCATTTCAGATAAATGCTCCTGCCGAACCGATAAGCAATGTATGCGTTGTTTTTGCCAAATCCGAGGCTATGGCGATGGTAAAATCGGGAAAGACGCTAAATGAAGTACTTGCGAGTTATTGCAAAGCTATGGCTGATCGCGTTACTCAACTTCTGGATAGAATTGGAATGGAGAAGGAGTTTTTTATAACGGGCGGTATCTCAAAAAACAGAGGCGTAACAGAGCGCATCGAAGAAAACCTGGGTATAGAGGCGGTAAAACCCAAAGATGAAAGATTTGATGCTCAGACGGCGGGTGCGTTGGGGGCTGCACTGTTTGGATTTGTTCTGGCAAGCAAAAAAGGAAGCAAAAAAGATACGCGAAAGGGACAAATATTATGATTGCCAACTATGGTTATATGGACGGTTCCGGCGAGTATTATATAACCATCGACACTGATAAATGCGTTGAATGTGAAGGCAAAATGTGTGTGACTGCATGCCCCAAAGCTCTTTTTGAGCGCGTTACCGATGATTATGACGATGATGTAGTAAAGATTGCGGATAGTAAGGTAAAAGATATCAGATATCAATGCATGGAATGCAAATCTCCCGGGCATCCTGTGCTTCCATGTATTGCTGCCTGCACGCCTATGGCTTTGAAACACAGCTGGTAAATGCAGATGAAAATCGAGGTAAATGGAAAACAGTTGGACTTTACCGGGAAGCAGACGGTTTTGGAGCTGCTTGATCGGGAAAAGATCTATTTGCCGCGGTTGTGTACGTTTCCGGGATTGCAAAGTGCCGGAAACTGTAATATGTGTGTTGTCGGGATCAACGGCAAACTGGAATTAGCCTGTAAAATCGAAATATTGGAAGGTATGAATATCGATACGAAAACCGAAGCGGCAGTGAGGGCAAGAAAGCAGGCATTCGGCAAAATTATGTCATATCATCCGCATATTTGTCTTGTATGCGATCAAAAGGAAGGATGCGACAGGTTAACCTGCACATACGGGATACCGGTGGAGGAACGCTGCTGTAATCTTTTTGAAACATGCGAGATCAGAAAATTGACAGATCATATCGGGTTAGACAAATCGACCGCAAATTTTTCCAATCCCGGACATAAGATAATTGCAAACAAACTTTTCTTTTATAATCCCAACCTTTGCGTAGGGTGCGAAAGATGCGTTAGAATATGCGAGACTGTTCCAAAAGCCGATGTGTGGCTTATGAGAGATTCCGATGGCAGAAAGATAGCGTCAATAAGAGCAGAGGATTTTAAGAGTTCGGGATGTGTATTTTGCGGTGCATGCGTTTTGGTTTGTCCGGCAGGAGCAATCAATATCAATGAGAGTAAATCATCTCTCGCATGGATAAGACGATCGGAAGAGAAACTAAATCTTCCAAAGCAGATTCTGCCGCCGATAAACAGCTTAAAACTTGTTCGAAGCAATGTAGATACTGTTCCGGATGGAAGCGGCGTTTATATCCTGTACGATGATTCGGGAGAGATTATAAAGATTAAAGGTGAGATGAACCTGAAAGATTCGCTTGTCGGGGAGATTGGGAATGCAGACCGATTTTCTTATGAACGGGCAGAGTTGTACAGCACAAGAGAAAACGAACTGTTGTCCGGTTATATGAAACGCTACGGCAGAATGCCGGGATCAGACGAAATGGATGACCTGTTCTGAAAAAATGATAGAATTAACAGAGACGAATCAATATGAATGAAAGAATAAGATATCCTAAAACAATGCCTCACAGAAAAATAAAATCAGAGTTTGAAAAAAAAATGGAAAATGAAGGCTGGGAAAAACGAGCTGTTGTCGATAGCCGGAGAGTGGACGAGCTGAGGGAGCTGTATGAGGAAATGGGATTTGAGGTTTTGCTTGTTCCGGTCAGCGTTAATGGAGGAGGGCTTGCGTGCGATTCCTGTTTCGTAGATGTCAAAAAAGTTCCTGACAGCTTTCAGGTAATATATACCAAAAAATTGTAAGTAATAAAAAAAGGGGTAAGTTTACTGCTCAAGACTTATACTGAAAATGAATGAAGGGGGACAATAATGAATGATGTTGAAGTAAGATTGTTGAGAAAAGAAGATTTTGATGCGGTTGTAAAAATAGATAGCGAGATAACAGGGGAAAATCGCATTGATTATTATAAAAGAAAATTTGCTCACAGAGATGCGGAATCAAGAATCGGTACATCGCTTGTGGCGCTTATTGACGGAGAACCGGTTGGATTTCTCTTGGCCGATCTGTTTTATGGCGAGTACGGAATACCTGATGCCAACGTATTTATAGATACCATCGGAGTTGTTCCCGCTTTTAGAGGCAGAAGTGTCGGGTTTGCGCTGATGGATCAGTTAAAAATGAATCTTAAGGCAGTTAATGCGGATAAAATCTATACACTTGTTGACTGGAGCGATTTTACACTTATCTCATTTTTTCAACGATCCGGTTTTGCTCCTTCAAGCAGAATTTCTTTAGAATGCAAAATATAGGGAGTTTCTAATAATCTATGAACGATTATCCTGAGCTCCAAGGCAGCCTCATCTGCGTTGCCGGCAGCCGAACGCACAGGCAAAGCGAATTCGGACTCTCAATCCGAACGCTCAGAATTAATAGAGTATCCTGTAGATTTACAACTACAAAAAGGGAGAGAGCATGAGAAATATAAATGATGTTGTTTTTGTTGCAGCGGTAAGATCACCGATGGGAAGATTCGGTGGTACAATGAAAAACTTAAGATGTTACGAAATTGCTCAGTTTCCGATAAGAGAGGCGCTGAAAAGAGCGGCTGTTTCCGGAGGAGAACTGGGTGAAGCGATTATAGGAACCTGCAGGCAGGCCGGAAATTATGTGAATCCTGCCCATACTGCGGCTTATCTTGGAGACATACCCTGTACGGTTCCGTCGGTATCTGTAAATGAAGCGTGTCCTTCCGGTATGAAAGCGGTTCAAATGGCGATGCAGACTATTCAAGTCGGTGCCGCTGATATTGTTTTGGCCGGCGGCATGGAAAGTATGTCGACGATGCCGTATCTGATAAGAGGCTACAGGTTTCGTCCGTTCAGATTCGGAGATATAAAACTTGAGGACGGCTGGACCGATTCAGCCGACCCGGTCGTGAATCTTTCTATGGGTCAAACCGCGGAGCTTCTCGTAGATAAATATTCGATCACCAGAAAAGAGATGGATGAATTTGCACTTTCAAGTCACAAAAAAGCGGCCGAAGCTCAGGACAATGGCTGGTTTGACGAAGAGATCGCGCCGGTAATTATACCTGCGACAAAAAAGACAGAAGAAAGAATCTTTGATAAAGATGAATCGATAAGGCGCGATACCAATATGCAGAAACTTGATAGACTTCCCGGAGCATTCAAGCAAGATGGTAATGTAACTGCCGGAAATTCCTCCGGTTTGACGGATGGAGCCGCTGCTCTTGTTGCGATGGATAGAAAGACTGCAAAATCAAAAGGGGCTGCGCCGCTGTTTTCACTTGCCGGCTATGCTCACGTCGCTGTTGACGGGAAATATATGGGAGAGGGCCCCGCGGTATCTATAAAAAAGGCTCTCAGAGAGGCAAAAATGGAACTGTCTGATATGGATTTGATAGAGGTAAATGAAGCGTTTAGTGCTCAAATTATTGCAAACGAACGCGTTTTGGGCTGGAATAGAGACAAGCTTAATGTTAACGGCGGTGCAATAGCTTTAGGACATCCCACCGGCTGCTCAGGTGCGAGAATAGTGGTGACGCTTTATTATGCCCTGAAACGGCTTGATAAGGAATACGGCATTGCCGCCATATGCGGCGGCGGCGGAACGACTGCTGCCGTTATAATAAAGAGAGAAAGTTGATTAAGATTGATCTGGCAGGTCAGATTGCGATAGTGACCGGAGGCAACCGAGGCATTGGAGATGCAATTGCCTCAACGCTTCTTAAAGCCGGAGCCTCAGTTGCGGCGGTAGATCTTAATATGGAAAATCATGAGTATGATAAAGCGAAATATCTGCCTATACAATCGGACGTTTCTGATTTTGATGCCGCCAAAACGGTTGTAAAGCAGGTTTTTGATCGGTTTGGAAGAATTGATATTATAGTTGCGAATGCAGGAATCAACAGGGACCAGGTTCTATGGAAGATGACAAAAGAGAATTGGGAAGATGTGATAAAAGTTGATCTTGGAGGCGCATTTAACTATTTTGCTGCAGCGAGTTTGATTATGAAGGAACAGAGATCAGGAAAGCTTATCGCAATCTCATCAATAAACGGATTGAGAGGCAAATTTGGACAAACAAATTATTCGGCGGCTAAGGCGGGTGTTGTGGGACTCGTTAAGGCTGCGGCGAAGGAACTTGGAAAATATTCGGTCAGAGCAAACGTAGTAGCCCCTGGTTTTATAATAACCGAAATGACGGACAGGATGCCTCAAAAGTTTAAAGATGCCGCGATTGATGAAACTGCGTTGAAGAAAGCCGGCAGAACTGATGATATTGCAAATGCGGTAGTCTTCCTTGCATCCGATCTTTCAAGCCATATTACCGGAGAGATAATTAAAGTTGACGGTGGACAATATATTTGAATTGCGGCAGGAATAGATTTTAGATTATAGGTTCTCTTAACCCAAAACCTATACTTATATACGGAGGCGAAATGGATAAGATTTTATATAAAAAGGAGCTGTCGGTTGCTGAAATAATCATTAATGATCCTCCCTACAATGTGATTAATATTACAATGATGGAGAATATTGCCGATGCCGTCAGAAAAGCCGGAAACGACGATGAAATATCGATTATTGTGATTGGTGCAGCAGGTGATAAATCGTTTTGCAGCGGTGTCGATGTGGCTGATCACACAAAAGAAAAAACGCCGCGTATGCTGAAGGCGTTTTCGGACATTTTTGTTGAACTTTCTAAAACGGACAAATTGACAGTGGCTGCGGCAAGAGGTTTTGCCTTTGGCGGGGGATGCGAACTGCTTCTCGGCACAGATCTTGTTGTTGCCGATGATACTTTGAAGGTGGGGCAGCCGGAGATAAAGCTTGGCGTATTTCCGCCTGTTGCGATGATTCTGATGCCTGAAATAATAGGCCTGAGGAACGCTAAAGAGCTTATTTTTTCCGGTAAAACCATTGATGCGGAAACTGCCAGGCAGATGGGACTGGTAAACGAAATATTCGCAAAAGAGGAGTTTGATAAATCTTTAAAAAAATATATCGCCCGCTTTGCAGGTCTGTCTCGATCCGTATTAAGACTGACAAAGCGTACTTTGACAAAAAAGGAACACTTAGAAGAGAGTTTTAAAGAGATGAATGATATTTATATAGAGAAATTGATGAATCTTTGTGATGCAAATGAAGGAATATCCGCTTTTATTGAAAAGCGAAAACCGGCATGGAAACATTCTTAGGAGGAATTGCAGATGAATGACAAGATAAAAACATGGCAGATGTCTAAACCCGGAAATCTGGCAATGACGCTAATTGATATGCCGAGACATAGAGAGGGTGAGGTGATTGTAGAGATAGCCGGATGCGGTGTATGTCATACCGATATCGGATATTTTTATGATGGTGTTCCCACTGTTACGCCGCCGCCCTTAACCTTAGGACATGAAATATCGGGAACGGTGGTGCGCGGTGATTCCAAACTAATAGGCAAAGAGGTGATAATTCCGGCCGTAATGCCGTGCGGAGAATGTGAGATCTGCAGACAGGGGAGAGAAAACAGGTGCCTGAAACAGAAGATGCCGGGTAATTCACTCGGAATATACGGAGGATTTTCCTCACATATTCCTGTTCCGTCAAAAGATCTTTGCGTTATTGATGAGCGAGCCGGAATAGATCTGGCAGATATGGCGGTTATTGCCGATGCGGTTACAACACCTTATCAAGCGGCAAAAAGAGTTGACCTTAAGCAGGGCGATGTTGTGATAATTACAGGTGCTGCAGGCGGGGTCGGTTCATATATGACTCAAATAGCGAGAGCGTTCGGTGCAAAATTTATTATCGGTATTGAGTATGGAAGCAGCAAGGCAAAAAAAGCCAAATCGCTCGGCATTGATCTTGTCGTTGATAGTCAGAAAAATGACCCTAAAGAAATTAAAAAAATTGTTAAAGAAAGATTGAAAATCGAAGGCATAGGTAACTTCGGTCTAAAGATTTTTGAGGTAACGGGAAACGCTCAGGCGCAGCTTATAGCGTTGTCGCTTCTTACCTTCGTAAGCAAACTTGCGGTAATAGGATACGGTATGGCAAAAAATAGTTTTATGTTCTCAAAACTAATGGCTTATGATGCCGAAATTATCGGGACATGGGGCTGCAAGCCGAAATATTATCCCGACGTACTGAAACTTGTTACAGAAAGAAAAATCTTGATAGAACCTTATGTTGAAAAGCGTCCGATGAGTCAAATTGAGAAAACATTCAAAGAAGCAAAAGAGGGCAAACTTGAAAAACGAGTTGTGCTTATTCCGGATTTTGATTAGGAGGAAATATGTCATTAAAATGGTTGCCGAGAGATAACAGTTTAAAGGATCATTCGCTTTTTAAATCGGACTATTGGGGCACAGATGCACCGTCGGTGATCTATGAGAAGCGTCCTATTGTTCAGAAAGACGGAGCCGTATCAAAAAAGTTATACAGTGCGTGGATAATTTTGAACAATCCGGCGCAATACAATTCTTATACCACAAAAATGGTAAAGGGCGTAATTGCAGGTTTTCAGGCTGCATCAAGTGATCGATCGGTTACTGCAGTGGTGTTTACAGGCACCGGAGAAAAGGCGTTCTGCACGGGAGGCAATACAAAAGAGTATTCGGAATATTACGGGAAAAGGCCGTCTGAATACGGTGAATATATGGATCTGTTTAATGCAATGGTGGATTCTATTCTCAATTGCAAAAAACCGGTTATATGCAGAGTGAACGGCATGAGAATTGCCGGAGGCCAGGAGATAGGAATGGCGTGCGATCTCTCTGTATCATCGGATCTTGCCAGATTTGGACAGGCAGGTCCCGCCCATGGATCTGCGCCGGTAGGAGGGTCAACCGATTTTCTTCCGTGGCTTATGACCAGTGAAGATGCTATGTATAATGCCGTATCGTGTGAGTTTTGGTCGGCGTACAAAATGAAAGCGAAAAATGCACTGACAGAAGTTGTTCCTGTGCTGACCGACGGGAGTAAATACTATAGAAATCCTCTGATTATAACGGAATATTTTTTAAATGACGGTGTAATTGTTTACGGCGAATCAAAAACGGGCGAGGCGCTTGACCGTGCAAAAAAACAGATCAAAAAACTTGAAGTTGATTTTTCAAGGCTTGATGCGTCCGTAAACAGACTTATCTGGAAATTTACAAATCTTTTTCCCGGATGCCTTACAATGAGTATAGATGCGATTCGTGCAAAGAAAAAGTTTTTCTGGGATCAATCAAAGCTTTCAAGCAGACATTGGCTTGCGGCTAATATGAACTATGAAGCATTTTTAGGATTTACGGCTTTTAATAACAAAAAGGTAACAGGGGCTGACAAGATTGACTTTATCAAATTCAGAGAGGCGATAGCAGACGGCAAAGAGCTGAATGATGAACTTTTTGATGAGATTTTACCAAAACCAAAAGTATAGCTTGACATCGAATAGCTTAGAGCTACAACTTAGTTAATACTTATCTTGAGCGTTGAATAGTAAGTATATAAGGAAGACTTATTGGCGTATGGGCAGACAGCGCACAAGGAGCAGCTGTTTTCTGGCGCTGCCAATGCCATGAAGCTGTTTGAAGGGCAGGATGATAAAGCCGGCGGGCAGATCAGTACACGCTTTTTGATTTTATTCAAAGAACTGTTTAACGCGCAAAGTAAGCTTATATTGTCATATTATGAAGAGTGCGAAGATATTCATACTTTTCGCAGGGATAAAATAGGGGGAGTAATATGGAAGAAGTACCGGAAGGGTTCAATGTTGCCGACTACATTCTGAAAAGAGCTGACGAGCTTGCCGAAAAGACGGCTTATATCTGCGGTGATCAAAAAATTACCTATGGAAGGCTTAAACAGAAAGTCAATCAGACCGGGTTGGCATTAAAAGATGATGGGGTTGAAATGGAAAACAGAGTGCTGCTTCTTATGAAAGATACACCCGATCTGCCGATCGCTTTTCTCGGGGCTATAAAGATTGGGGCAGTTCCGGTTATTCTCAACAATTGGCTTAAAAGTGAAGATTACAGATATATGTTTAACGATTCGAGAGGAAAAGTTCTTATTGTAGATAAATCATTGGTTCATTTTTATGAAGAGATTAAGGCCGATCTGCCGTTTCTCAAAAAGGTGATCACGGTAGGCAGGGTTGACGATTATGACGATTTTGACAGCTGGATTAACTCGAAGCCAAGCGAACTTGACTCTGCGCCGACAAATCGTGATGATTCGGCGTTTTGGCTTTATTCTTCCGGCTCAACAGGCAAACCGAAGGGAGTTGTCCACCTGCAGAAAGATATTCCGTTTTCGGTTGAAACATATGCCGAAACAATACTTAATATAAAAGAGAGCGATATTTTGTTTTCAGCGGCAAAGCTGTTTTTTGCCTATGGACTTGGCAACGGACTTTATTTTCCGCTTGTCAGTGGAGCTACCGCCGTTCTTTGTCCCGATCTTCCTTCTCCCGAAGCAATGTATGAAAATATTAATAGATTTGATGTTACAATCTTTTTTGCAGTTCCAACATTGTACGGCAGAATGCTTCAAACCAAAGACAAGCTGGGCAAAGTAGAAAAATGTGTATCTGCGGGCGAACCTCTGCCTAAACCGATATATGATCAGTGGCTGGATCATTTTAATGTTGAAATTAACGATGGTATTGGTTCAACGGAGCTGCTCCATATCTACGTTTCAAATCGATTTGGAGATATAAAACCGGGGTCGAGCGGAAAACCGGTAGAAGGATATGAGGCTAAAATTGTGGATGAATCGGGAAAGAATGTTCCGACAGGTCAGCTCGGAACTCTAATAGTCAAAGGAGGAAGCAGGGCGGCCCGTTACTGGAATATGGAAGAGAGAACAAGAACGGCTATGATTGGCAAATGGTTCAGTACGGGCGATAAGTATTATCAGGACAAAGCCGGTTACTTTTATTATGCCGGACGAGACGATGATATGCTTAAAGTTGGAGGCATTTGGGTTTCTCCTGCCGAAGTAGAGAGTTGTCTTATGTCGCATGTATCTGTTCTTGAAGCTGCGGTTGTAGGCAGAAAAGATAAGCAGGATATGGTTAAACCTATGGCCTTTATTGTTCTTAATGAAGGCGTAAACGGTTCTGACGCGCTTGCAAAAGAGATGAAGGAGTTCTGCAAAAGCAAAATTGCTCATTATAAATATCCGAGATGGATAAAATTCGTGGATGATTTGCCGAAAACCGCCACAGGAAAGATTCAGCGATTTAAACTTAGGGAGATAGTGGATGAAAATATTTGATGTTCACGTTCATGTAGGTGATAAATTTGCCTGGAAAGAAGAGGCATTCAGCTATCTTATGTCGCTTGGAAAACGGTATGAAAAAAGACTTTATGATGATGCCGGCAATCAAA
>CAJVZA010000018.1 GCA_913009315.1 uncultured Hippea sp. | reverse complement strand
ATGAGGTTTCCCATATACTTCGTTAAACTTCTTTGAATTAACCCGTTAGTCCTTCAGAAGTTTGCCTTGTCTATAGAAAACCTCATAAAAAGCTGTGAATCTGCTTATTGTGCAGTGGTCTCATTATGCTGCCGCTTCTAAAGCTGTTGGGAAATTTTAAAAAAAGATTGAAAAATATAGAATAGTTTCAGAGACGGTCAGAACAATAGTAAAAGCATTAGAAGAAAAGAGAAATGTCTAATGTTGAGACGCGACCGCTATTTTTCCTATTTGTCATCTGATTTATATAGCATTTTAGTAACCATTGATTTCTGCCCATGCGACAATACAACAAAATCAACCCCATAAAAACTATTTCTTTTTGCTTCTTTTGATTTAACTATCATCTTATCTCCTTTCGAGTATACGATCGAATTTAGCAGCGGCGTTAGCCATACGTTGAAATGATTTGTTATGCCAGATGTTATTTCTTTGAATAGCGATTCGGCTCATTAAAAAACGTCACATCTGCGTATCCTGCATGTATTTTAGCAGAATGCTTCACACCTTCGGGAATATAGTACCGATCTCCCTTTGTAAAACATTGTTTTTCACCACCGATTACCAAATCAATCTTTCCTTCCAATACTATTCCCATTTGGGCAGCATGAGAATGCTCAGGTAAATTAACATCTTCTTCAAACTGCATGAATAATATCTGATGAGTGTCTGATTGCGACAGATATGCGGTTATTCCGTCAAGCGGTATATCAGCTTTCGGAAGGTTTCTAATCGGTTCCGGAAACACTTGGTTCATGAATTTACCTCCTTATTTTCTATGGGTATAACGAAGAATTGAGGGGCTGGTTTGGAGCGACCGGCGGGAAACCGGTTATTCTCAAATGATTGGTTAGCCGGCCGTTTGCGGATTTGTCTCATATTGGCAGCTTCAGGTACTTTGCCACCTTGCGTGCGATCTCTCTCGGGTCGTCCTCCAATTCTATACCGATGGAAACGTGACCCTCTTTGTAGGGCATGAGCAACTGGTACTGCGTGCCGTACTTGATGACTACATAGCGGATTCCGTTCATGTCGATGTTGCCACGCCGTCTTGTGATTTCCAGCACAATGGGATTAACAATCATCTCCTCCATTCGGTCGGTTTCGTGCGGATTGCAAGTAGGGTGCTGCGGACTTTGCTCCATCTCCACGATCCGGCCGTTTTGGTTCACAGCGACATAGCGGATATTCGGTTCAAGCTCGAAAAGTTGTTGGCTAAGCTTTTCATTCATTAATGATTCCTCCTGTTCATCAGAATTGGCATTGGTGTTGTGCTCTCATTCCATCACTCGTGCAATGCCGCATGAGCGAGCTAACAGCAAAACTCACCGGTGACAATGGAGCGGAGCATAATTGCCGTCCGGTGTAGCGCCTTGCTATGTGTTTTTCTTATAGTTTGCTACTTCGATTAAATTACCGTCTGGATCACGAAAGTAAAAGGAAATAATTGGTCCTAATGCCCCTGTTCGTTTAACAGGTCCCTCAATAATCCCAATGCCTCTATTTTTTACATAAGCCATTGCAATTGCTAATTCAGTGTCAGTAATAAAACACAAATCCTCTGAGCCTGGTTTTGGATTATTTGCCTTTGGCTCAAATTCATTACCATACTCATGTAAATTGATTTTTTGTTTACCGAACTTTAATGCAACCCTTCCTTCTCCAAAGGTTTCTTTGCTCATACCCAATACTGATTCATAAAACTGGACAGTCGTATCAATGTCCTTAACCGTAAGCACAATATGATCAATAGCGGAAACTTTCACCATCTCTCCCTTTCACACATAATATAAGATTAGGTATACTAATGAAAATAGCAGTTGTTGCTCTTCTCGGCTACCTAAACTTATACTGCTTGTTTTATTTAACTGTTTATTATTAGTTAAATTACTCATGTCTTTCCTTCTTTTTTATTTTGCATATGTTGCTCCTTTGGGCAACTAAATTAAGAATCTGCAGGGCTTCTTACCCTTTTCCCTCTTTGTTGATTAATTACATGAGTATAAATCATTTTTATGTCCCAATAATTCTTGTATTGTTCCTATATCATATATCATAGCCTGATTCAAGCAAATGAAATGTAGTCTGAGGTCGCATCTCAAGAGCCTGTTGATAAAGGTCATTGCGAGCGCAGCGAAGCAATCTCAAAAAATACTGACAATAAAAGGATTACCACGCATTTTTCGGTGCTTACAATGACAAATAGGAGTTTTTCAACAGGCTCTTAAGTTCACAATTTGTGAACTAATATCTCACGTATTAGGTTTTTATATGTTGCAATAAATTTTTGTTTTCCTGTTAAGCAACCTTTACTATACAGCATCTGTATAATCAGAAATATGCTGATGTATAATGCTTTTAATGAACGTTTGATATCTCAGACCTTTTTTTGCTGCGACTGATTTCAGTTTATTCAGATCATCTGATGATATTCTTAGAGTTATTGTTTTGTCCTGCTTTGCTATATAATCTTTTGCGGATTTCTCTAATTGTTTTATATGTTTGGCATCGTTTTCAATTGAATTTACATCAATATCCTTTAAAGACTCTACAATTTCTTTTTCTTCGTTATCAATATATTTAAACTCTTGCCTTTTATTCATCATTCTTGCCTCCCGCAAACTTTTTAAATCTTCTATCAGGAAATACAGTTTTTAATACAATCTCATCCTTCGTTTTTAAATAAGGCACGCAGTAAGGGTCGTAGTCTGGGGTCGCGTCTCAACATTAGACATTCAATCAATCTTCTGACATTATATCTTTATCATGATGTGCTTTTTAAGACTCTCCTTCATATAGAAGAAGATAGAATGTTTATTTGGTAAGTGAAGTGCTTGGATTAAAATGTTGCACTCACTATACTGAGCCCAAAGCTTAATACAGATTTACAGGAGAGCTAAGGTGTAGAACCTACTGCAAAAACAGACAGGGAGGTTATATCCAACGGAAAGACTTTACGGAAAGGCTGCTAAAAGTCTGTTTCTGCTTCCCGGAGAACTGGCAAAAAGAAAAAATCATGCTATTGTAATAAAAGCACGCGGAGAAAACCTCGCCGCAGGAGTTGCCGAGCATAAATATTTTTTGAGCGCAGGGAAAATCATTAAAGCCGAAGGAGATGAATGATGTCACTGAAACAGCTTAAGATTACTATTGTAGTAGATAACTATATTGATCTTTTTTTAGATGACTTCAACGGTCTGAAACGCATTAAGCCCGGGGCACTTAAAAAACCGCTTATTGCCGGACATGGATTGTCAATTCTTATTGATAGCGTTTCCGATTCACCATATAGACTTCTTATGGATGCATCGCATTCGTTTCTTGCTCTAAAAAACAATCTTGAGGCTTTGTCTGTTGATTTATCAACGATTGACGGTATCTTTTTATCGCATGCGCACCCCGATCACTTTGGCGGACTTGAAAAGTTAATTGACAATGTCAGTTCTTTAAAGAAAGAAGAGGTAGAACTGTTTATCGGAGCCGATACCGTCTTTCCAAAACTGCTTAAAACTCCCAAGGGCAGCATAGGTCCGTGGTCAATCAATCTTGAGAACCTGAAAAATGCGGGGGCAAAAATCAATATACTTGATGCGTCTACGCAATTCATCGATGGTCTTTTCAACAGCGGTGTCGTTGAAAGAACAACTGATTTTGAGCAAATAATGAAAGGCGCATACAGGCAGGTCAAAGGCGATACCCAACCTGATCCTTTCACAGATGAAAATTCGATTTTTATTCCTACGAGTAAAGGGGTAATCGTCATCTCTTCCTGCTCTCACAGAGGAATTGTCAATATAATCAATAGCGCAAAAAAATTGACAAAGATGAATCTGAGAGCCGTCATAGGGGGATTTCATCTTGGAAAGGCATCTCCCGATATAATAGAAAAAACAACTTTGGCAATAAAAAATGAGAAGCCCGAGTGGGTAATTGCAGGTCACTGTACAGGTATAAAAGCTCACTGTAAATTGATGGGTGAGATTGACAGCTATCATATAAGCGCCGTAGGTTCCTCATTAACAATAAAGTGTTAGCAGCATGAAAGAGATAATAGATAGCCTGAGATGGAAAGACGGATTCATAGATGTTGTTATAACGGATCAGGATAAGAATGTTCTGATGCTTGTTCAAATGGATAAAGAATCGTTTGCTAAAACCTTAGAAACAGGCTTTATTCACTATTTTAGTCCCGTCAAATTCAAACCGTGGAAAAAAGGAAACAGTTCGGGGCATACTCAAAAGGTGTTAAACATAAAAGTTGACTGCGACAATGATGCCCTTCTTATATCTGTGAAGCCCTCGGGAGGTGCATGCCACAAAGGATATCATGGCTGCTTTTATAGAAAACTCAACGGAAAACACTGGGAAAATAGCGAAAAACCTGAATTTGATCCTCGTTTAATTTACCCGGAATTTATATTTAAAGGATAATATATGATTGATTTATCGGAATTCAGAAAGGATTTGCCAAGCGTATGGATGATAGAGGAAGAATCGAGTTCCTCGAATGTTTATCTGCTCGATGAAGGCAAAACTTTGATAGACGCGGGAAATCTTATCAACATTTCTCGTAAAATAGATGAAAAATTTGATACAAAAAAGATAGAAAAGATATTTTTAACGCATGGACATTTCGAAAATATAGGCGGTCTTGTTGATATTCTGGAAAAATGTTCTCCAATCATTTATATACACAGATCCGATTTTTTATGGGCTAAACTCGGAAACTTTAGAATGAAAGAAACAATAGAACGCCGCAGTGATATAACAGTGGAGATCATTGAAGATGGTCAGCAATTTGATCTAAATGATTTCAAAATTACAACAATCCATACTCCGGGACATACTCCGGGATCAGTCTGTTTTGCCGATTTTGACAAAAAGCTGCTTTTCAGCGGACATACTGTATTGAGAAGTGATACGGATAACTGGTTTGTTGCCAATGTTGATCTTTCTGTGGGAAACAAGGAGCTGCTATTGAATTCTGCAACAAGACTGCTCAACTGGCATTTTGATATCCTTATGCCATCTCACACGGCACCTGATCTTTTCGACGCCGATGAGCAAATTAAGGCTGCATTTCTTGCAATCGACGGCTCATTAAGCGATGACAAATTATGCTGGATGCATCTGGCGGCACAGCTTGCAGATCATAAACGTCTTGATGAGGCATATAAGATTTATAAATACATACTGCAAATGGATGATAAAAATAGTGCAGCCATGCTCAGCTTGGCATTTGTAGAACTTGATCTTGGAAAATTCGATGATGCACTTAATCACTTCGATAATATTTTGAAAAGCAGCACAGATAAGATTGTAATCAAAGGAAAGGTTGCGGCCTTGGCAGCTTTGGGCAGGACAAAAGAAGCGAACAGTCTGATGTCTGAATATAATTTATAAATTTACCCGCATGGTTATAGCTGTCTTTTGCAAAACGAGAAAACGGACGAGACGAGGTAGTTGCCCACAACAACTTTTATTATTTTGTTGCTGCCGATAAAACTGCAGCGGTCTTGATCAGGTTGCTTCATTTTGCTTGTTTTGTAGGCGCCAACAGCAATCTCTGATTGAAATTAGAGTGTTGTCAATAAAAAAAAGGGGGGAGTTTTCTCGCAAAGTCATCAAGCTTATCGGTCTTTATTTATATACACAGGAAGAGTTAAAAACGCCTCTATTAATTTAGGATATTTAAATTGGCACCCTAATTAGCCGGTGATAATCCCTTGTTTGGACTTACAAAAAAGAGGAGACTAATTCGGGTTTAAGAAAATTGTTCTTGGATTAGCAGAAGTGCCATCAATAAAGATCACAGTTGGTATAAACATCATCAACATCATCAAGTTCGTCCAACTTCTCAACAAGTTTTCTTACCTTTTGCTTATCCTCTTCACTTAGTTCTACTTTAGTTTGAGGAATTTCATCAAGAAACGCATCTTGAGATTTTAAACCCTGTTTTTCCAATTCACCGACTACTTTATAAAGTTCCTTGGGATCGGTATATACATCGTAACAATTGTTTTCTTTATTTTCTTTGATATCCAGCGCTCCGGCTTCTATAGCTTTTTCCATCAGACTATCTTCATCGATACTCAAGTCAAATGAGATAACTCCTTTTTGTTCAAACATCCAGTTAACGCATCCGGTTTCTCCAAGATTTCCACCAAATTTGTTGAATGCACTTCTTATGATTGAAGCAGTTCTGTTTTTATTGTCGGTATTTGCAAAAACAAGCACGGCAATACCTGCCGTGGCATATCCTTCGTAAACGATATTTTCAAATTTAACTCCTCCGAGCTCTCCAGACCCTTTTTTTATAGCTCTATCTATATTGTCTCTCGGCATATTAGCAGACCTGGCTCTGTCAATCGCAATTCTCAAACGCGGATTAGAATCCGGATCTTTTCCGCCGATTCTCGTGGCTATCGTTATCTCTTTTATAAGTTTGGTAAAAATTTTGCCTCTTTTGACATCTTCCGCCGCCTTCTTATATTTTATATTGCTCCATTTGCTGTGACCCGACATCTATCCTCCTATAATTTAGGCAGCACTATTCCTTTCTGCCCCTGATACTTACCCTTTTTATCGGCATAACTCACCATACACTCTTCGTCCGATTCAAAAAACAAGACCTGTGCTATGCCTTCATTGGCATAAATTTTTGCCGGCAGCGGCGTAGTATTGGACACCTCAATTGTAACATAGCCTTCCCACTGAGGTTCAAACGGCGTAACATTAACAATAATACCGCAGCGTGCATAGGTAGACTTTCCGAGACATACCGTCAATACTTTTCTCGGTATCTTAAAATATTCAATGCTTCTGGCGAGTGCGAAGCTGTTTGGAGGAATAATACAAACATCTCCCTGATAATCCACATAATTTTTTGCTGAAAACCGTTTTGGGTCAACTATCGAACTATTAACGTTGGTAAAAATTTTAAATTCATCTGAAATGCGCATATCATAGCCGTAGCTCGAAACACCATAGCTTATCACTCCCTTCCTTATCTGCCTGCCCGCAAAAGGCTCAATCATTCCTTTCTCCGCCTGCTCTATTATCCATCTATCGTTTTTTATACTCAATTAACCCTCCTCCCTGATTATCTCACCTATAAACTGCATCAGAAAACGCCTTTTGTCCTCTTTTATCTCATCAAAATGTCTGTTTTTTAAATCGCTCAATACATCATCATCTATGGCAATACCGTTTTCTTCTGCAATCCTTTCAAGCATAACAATATATTCTGCAGTTTCCTTAATCTTTTCCTCAAGCAAAAACGGATCTTTCCGTATTATTCTCAATATCATATCATTAAACATTCATACTCCTCAAATAATTTTTTGCCCAGTCCAGCAGTTCGCCGCCTTTGCTATAAAACATAAAGTGGATACCGGATATATTTCTCAGCAGCCCTCTGCTGCCTGCCTTTTCAATAATCTCTTTGATCTGAGCTACTCCAATCTGATAAGCGCTCTCTTTGTTCTGCTCCAATGCCCTCAGAAATTGATCGGGGACATAAATACCCGGTACATTTTTACTTATATATTTTGCCATTTTCAAGTTTGTAAGCGGCATAAGTCCTATAATTTTATCAATTTTTATCGATTCGGTTATTTCAAGAAATGTTTCCAATGAGTTAACACTATAAATCGGCTGTGTTATACAGAAGGACGCTCCGGATTCATATTTTCTCATCAGTCGGTTATAAATACCCTGACTGCCAGATGGAGGCACGAGTGTAGCGCAGCCGATTCTGAATGCTGTTTTTCTGGCAATCCTACCTGAAAATGTCTTTCCTTCATTCATGTCATCAGCAAGTTTTATAAGCCTGAAAACATCGGTTTGAAAAACCGAATCGGACGGACTCTGAGCAGGATCACCGGTAACGGCAAGTATATTTCTTATTCCCAATATATCTGCTCCGAGAAGGTCGGATGCCAAACCAAGCAAATTGTTATCTCTGCATGTAACATTAACAACGGTTTTTACGCCGCATTTATTCTGAATAAAATTGGCTGAAGCGATAGCACTTGGTCTTAATCTGCCCATAGGACAACTTGTTACATTTACAAAATCTATAAAACGTGAAACGGAATCTATCTTTTTTCTCAGCTTTTCAAAATCGGCATCAACAGGAGGATTGATCTCAAGCGATATGCTGATCGGTAAATCTTCCTGATTATATTTTTTATTCATCGTTGATAAGAAACCGTTCCAGCACTTCTTTATAATGTTTTGAAATTTCCATTGATCTATTATTTTTATAGTCATAAAAAACAACAACGCTTTTTCCGTCTGCATACACCGTTTTGTCATCACCCACAATCTTTGTTGTAATAGTAAAACTTTTTGTTCCTATCTTTGAAACATAGCATTCGGCAGAAATATTCGTTCCTATAAAAAGAGGCCTTCTATAATTACAGCTGTTGCTTGCAGCTATAATCGGCAGATCTTTCAACTCCGTCATATTATTCCAGCCAAACAGGTCTTTAAAAAGCCGGCCTCTCGCTATTTCGAAATAGGTAAAATATACAGCATTATTCACATGACCCATTGCATCGATATCTCTGAAACGAATTTGAATATGCTGGATTATCTTATTTCCCACTTTAACCTCCCAAAAAGAAATCGCAATGCAAATTATTATAATACTATTTTACACAAAATTCTATTATAAACTTTGCGCGCCTGATTACCTCAAATATAATGAGAACCTGTTACACTTCTGTATACAAACAGTTAAGGTAAATGCTAAACTTGTCTAAGGAGGTAATATTCCTGTTTCCACCTACGAGGTGGAAATAAAGGGTTCATAAATAAAAATCATTTTGGAATCAAATGCTTTATTATAGATAGTTCTTTTTGGTATTCTTTTCGCGATTCCACAAATTTTTTATAGCTTTCAGAGATCATATCGATATAATTTTGAAAATTGCAAAGCTGTTTATCGCTTTTGTTGATAAATTCCTTGTAAGATGAATATTGCCAGTCCTCTGGGCGATCACTAATACCGCTTGATGTCGGATTTAGATGAATATACCTTGTCAAATGAATAAGCTGTTCGTCATTTTCCACCAAAACACTTTTAAATCTTCCTTGCCATAGAGGACCTTTTCTGTTGTTTCTTGTGTTGAAATAGCGCGTGTAGCTGTTCAGCAAATTTTTCATATATACGGAAACACCATTTTCTTTTAAAGGCGTTAATAAAAAATGGATATGAGTCGGCATCAAACAATAGGCTATTATATCTATAAGCTTATCCGAATTTGAAAAATCAACAATATTTTTAGAGCGCTTATTGTCCTTAAATTTATGATAATAGGAAAACTTAACCGACACATCTTCGTAAGTATAATACTGCATCATTTCCAACATTCGCTCATAATCCGTATCAAATCTGAATATCTGATACCCTGCTATGCTTTTGGTGAGAATATGATAAAGATTCCCAACAACAAGCTGTCTTTTTATGCTCATATTTTCCCCCTCCTTTTTATATTCCTGTTTCCATATTTCCACCTCGTAGGTGGAAACAGAGGCTCGGGAAACAAATTATCATAATATTGTTGAGGTGTAAAGGAAAATAACCTATTTCCACCTACGAGGTGGAAATAAAGGGGGATGGAAAAATCTCGATAGCAGTGCGTTTGGTGTTTTATCTCAATCATCGAGAAGAAATTGGCAGGAAAGTAGAATACGTATCATTTGTGCCCAACGAGGAAGATATGAAACGAGTCTAAAATTTTAATTCGTTTTTTACGGAGTAAATATCTCCTCTAAATATGAAAGATAGATAATAAAAGGGTTTATCCTTTTCGGTAAAAATAGTTCGTGTTAAATTCAAAACCGGCATAATGTCTATTCCCATGAGTTTTGCCAATTTAGTATCAAGGATCATGGGCTTTATTTCTTGAATCATCCTTGTAAAGGTTATTTCCAACTTATATGCTAAAAATTCGTACATCGAATCTTCTATATCCTGCTTCTCAAGATTTCCAACTACACTTTTTAAGAGGTAGGATTTTTCATGGGCTACAGGTATATCGTTGACGTATCTTATTCTCTCTACGTAATAAACCTTGTCTTTTTGATCACAGTCCAGTTTATCTGCAATTTCAGCTGGGGCTCTTATTTCTTCAAAATTTATCAATCTCGCGGATGGAACATATCCCCTGACAATCATCTCAGAGGTAAAAGAGATCAACTGTTCCATAAAGTCTGACTTTCTCTTCCTGCAAACGAACGTTCCCTTCCCGGGCCTTCTTATCAAGAATCCATCATCGACAAGCAGACGAACCGCCTTTCTTATCGTATCCCGGCTAACGTTGTAATCTTTCATAAGCTGAAAATCCCCTGGTATGCGCTCTCCGATTTTCCATTTTCCATTTATGATCAACGACTTTATACTCTCCGCCGCTTCTTTGTATAAAGGTATCAAGCTACACCTCCTCCGGATTTTTCAACTGTTCATTCCACTTTTCTCTTCTCTTCAAATGGAAGATCAAGGGCAAGCGTACCACCGGGATTCATTATGTTATTTGGGTCAAAGTATTTTTTCAGCGCTTTGTACAAGTCAAGTTGGTTTTTTCCTATCTGTTCTTCAAGCCATGGAGCTGTCATTTTCCCTATCCCATGGTGGTGGCTCATTGCAGCTCCATATTTTTGAATACTATCGAGAATTCCATGCTGGTAATCAAGGTATTCTTCAAACGAATCCATTTTTGCGATGAAGATGAAATAGAGATTTGTACCTTGAGGATAGAAATGAGATATATGAGTCATAACGATCGTGTTCGGTCTGCTCTTACAAAATTTTCTAACCCCTGAATGGACTTTTTCCATATTTTCCCAATTAACTGCGCATTCAAGAGTATCTATCATGATACCGTAATCTTGGAGGTCTTCCCTCATATAAGGATCCTTAAATCTTCCTTTCTCCCAGGAAGAAGTGATGTAGCCGGTTGTGTACATAGCTCCGTACTTTCTGCATATCTTTTTTATTTCTTTCCTGACATGCCTTGAAAAACCTTTTTCTCCTTCGGCAAAGCCCAAAAGCAAACACCTTTGCAATGGTTTATACCCTCTCGCGCTTATTATCTTATCTATCAAAGTGCTCTCAACTCCATAAAGCTTCATGGCTACATCCGTTTCTTCAGGATCTGAAAGGCGAAAAACGGATGGATATCCAAATTGCCCTTGCATTATCTCTCTCGTCGCATTCATGGCATCTTGCCAATTTTTAAAAATAAAGCTGAACTTTTTGCGGCTTCCGGGCATATATCTAAACACTTTCAATGTGACTTCCGTGAGTATCCCAAACGTCCCTTCGCTTCCCATCATTATCTGATCCACATCCGGGCCCGTGGCAGTAGCTGGAAATTCTTGTGTCTTTATGGTACCTCTCGGGGTTTCATACTCCTGAGCGAGAACTATATCCTCTATCTTCCCGAAGTACGTGGAGTTTTGCCCTGCTCCTCTTGTTACCACCCATCCTCCAACAGAAGAATATTCAAAGGATTGTGGAAAATGACCACAGGTGTATCTTCTCTTGGCTTTGAACATTTCAGGTGCATTGTTCAAGACTTTTTCCAGTTCAGGACCCGACATCCCCGGCTGGACGGTTATAGTTTGATTTATTTCGCTAAACTTTATGATCTTGTTCATGTGTTTTCCCATGTCAAGGGTAATGCCGCCTTTTACAGCTTCAAACCCTCTGGTTACTGAAGAGCCACCTCCGAAAACGTAAATGGGTATTTCCCCTTCATTGCAATATTTTACTATATCTTTTATATCATTTTTGTTTCGGGGCAGTATAACCATATCGGGTACATTTTCTACTATTCCCTTTCTCAATCTCATGAGATCTATCATGGTTTTCCCGTAAGCAACTTCAAGCCTTGAGTAGTTGTCTAACTTCACGTTCTCTTTTCCAACTATGCCGGTAAGATACTGAATTTGATCGGCTGTCAAAGAAACAGGTATGTCGTACGAAACTTCCGCCAAACCCATGTCTTCCGGATTTTTGAAATCCTCGTCCGTCATGTTAAAAGTTTTTTTTATGAGTTCATAAAGCCTTTTGTTGGGGTGTTTGAACTCATCTTTTGCCCCCCACTTGAAAATAGATCTGTAAGAATTCTTTGGCGATATGCCTTCATACCAACTCGGTTGAAAGGAATTTTTTGACATATTTTCTCCTTATATTTCCGGATAATTGGTTATTCTCTTTATGCCTTTATATACTCTCTTCAAGCTCGGATATATTCTCTTATATACATCTTTGTACAACTTCTTGTATATCTTGGAATTTTCGGAGTTTGGATTAAAAATACTCTTATAGTGAACCATATTTTTAATGGCTTCTTCGTAGTCCTTATAAACCCCTATACCGACAAATCCAATAATAGCTGCTCCCAAACCAGAGACCTCATGCGTATTGATCCTGTAAACAGATTTGTTAAACATATCTGCTGTTATTTGACATATAGCATCGCTCTGAGAGCCGCCGCCCGCCACCATGATTCTCTGAACTTTAACCTTGGATTTTTTTTCGATCTTTTCAAGCCCATCCATTAGTGCGTAGTTTATCCCTTCTATGATGGCTCTGTATATATGAATCCTCGTATGCACATCTCCAAAGCCTATTATCGAGCCCTTGGCATCCGGGGTTTTTACATGCGGTCCCCAATAGGGTTGAAGCATAAGCCCCTGAGAGCCAGGCGGAATCTCGTTCAATCTCTGATTCAACAGCTTCTCTGCGCTGATGTGCCTTTTCCCTGCCTCCTTCACCTCTTTTTCCGCAAACTCTTTTTTGAACCAGCTTATCATCCAATACCCTCTGAATATTTCAATCTCAGGGTTATAATTCCCGGGGATCACAGCCGGATACGAGGGCATAAACTTCAGCGGTTCGAAATAGGTTGGAGATGTTATTTGAACCGTGGCTGTTGTTCCAAAGCTAAGACTTGCAGAAGAAGGATCTGCGCACCCATTTCCAAGAGTCTCGCACCCTTTGTCTGATCCTCCAGCCACAACAGGTAACCCTTCCTTAAGACCTGTTTCCTCTGCCGCACTTTTTGCTACTCTCCCTATGATACTCCCGGCTTCCACAAGTTTGTAAAGTTTATCCGGTTCTACACCGAAAATATACCACTTCCAGCTGTTTTTCGATTTCTCCCATCTTTTGTTTTTATAGTCAAAAGGCAAAAATCCTATTTGTGAGGCTATGGAATCCACAAACTTCCCGGTAAGCTTGTAATTGAAGAATCCAGAGATTAGCATGTATTTGTACGTTTTATCCCAAATTTGGGGCTCGTTTTCCTTTATCCAATTGGCTGTTGAGTGTTTTCTGATTATTTCAATGGTTCTTCTCATCGATGTGATGGAAAAAATGATCCTATCGGAAAATCTTAAAGGCTCTTTACACCTGGCTTTTCTTTGGTCTAACCACAAGATAGACGGCCTGATCACCTCTCCGTTCTTGTCTAAAAGCACTTCCGTAGCTCTCAAAGTTGTAACAACAATAGCCGCAATTTTCCCCCATTCCTCAGGATTGTTTTCTTTTACCGTACGCATGGCCTGACAAGCGTTTCGCCAATATACCTCAGGATTTTGCTCTGCCCAGCCAGGCTTTTTTGAAAAATAAGGCTGAATTTCCCTTCTGTCCTCTGCAATCAAATTTCCTTTACTATCAAATATCATCGCCCTGACACTTTGAGTTCCACAATCAATGGACAGTATTCGTTTTTCCCCCATTGGCATTCTCCTCGAATTCATTTTTTAAATCTTTAAAATGTTACTCTATCTTTGAAGTGGATACGACATTCACACCCGTACTCAAAACGTTTTTTACAATTATATCGCCAACAGACACTCTTTTTTCAACTATTACATTCTTCATTTCTACCATAAAATCGAATACCAATTTTTTGGGGATTTCACCGTCGGTTTTTACCGGTAGTCTTGGCAATTCTCTAAAAACAGTTTTAACGGTTGTGCACACAGACCTTGTTGGATTTGTCATTTCATATATTGCAAATTCTTTCCCCATTGAACATAAGTTGCCTTTGATTATCCACTTGCCATCTTTTTCATCAACTTCTAAACCACACCCATTCGGACACAAGGTGCACGTAATTTCTTTCATCTTTCACCCTCGTAAGCTTCAAAACCCAATTCAGAGTCATCAGTGAGATCCGAAGGAAGATCAAAGATTATTCTTTTCATTTCAGGTGGACTCAAATAAAGGTATCTTGTCTTCAAGATCTTATGGTTTCCGAGTTTCACCACAAATTCGACATTTTTCATTGTGGCTTTGACTCTAAAATAGAAGATTACCTTTTTGTTTTCAGACTTCACGTTGATTCTTTGTGGTACTAAGTAAAGCAAGTTTTTCCCCTTATTAAAGGTGATCAAGCGAGTTTCTTTCCTAAGGGAATATCTTGCGGCACCCAAGCCGGCGATTTCTCCACTTTCGGACACATAGTCAACGAGATCATTCACGTGGAGTGAATTGCCACAAGAAAAAACACCGCTCACATTCACCGACATGAGATCTTGATCCACCAAAGGGCCTTTTGTGGAAGGATCCATCCTTAAGCCAAGAGATTCTGCCACTTCATTCTCAGGTATTAGGCCAACGGAGAGCATAACGGTGTCACACTTTATGATCTTCTCCGTTCCCTTTATCGGTTGCATATTTTTGTCAACTTTAGATACTTCAACAGCGTTTACTCTTTCGTCGCCAAAGACTTTGGTTATGGTATGTGAAAGATATAAAGGAATTGAATAATCTTCAAGACACTGTGCCAAATTTCTTTTCAGCCCAGACGGTTCCGGCTTTGCTTCATAAACTCCAAGAACCTTGGTTCCTTCCAGAGTCAATCTTCTCGCCATTATGAGTCCTATATCTCCGCTTCCCAAAATAACACATTTTTCCCCCGGGAGATATCCCATTATATTGGTAAAATACTGAACAGTACCTGCTGCGTACACGCCCGCGGGTCTTGAACCGTGGATAAAAATTTGTTTTGCTGTTCTCTCTCTGCACCCAGTTGCAAGCACTATACTTTTCGTTTCTATTTTTTCCATTCCTCCTGAATTAACAAGCTTTAGCTCGAATTTTTCATCACTTTTCTTAATCTCCGTCACAAAAGATGAAAATTTCATCTCTACGTTTTTCTCCTCCGCTTCTTCTATAAACTTGTAAGCATATTCCGGGCCGGAAAGCCTTTGCCCAAATTTAACGATCCCAAATCCGTCATGGATGCATTGCTTTAATATACCCCCCGGTTTATTTTCTCTTTCAATTACAAGCGTTTTTGAGCCATTATCATTTGAAGTGATCGCCGCTGCCAAACCGGCCGGTCCTGCGCCAAGAATCACCACATCGTAACTTTTCATATCATCTTTTTCCAAGTTTTTCCTTAGCTTTAACCCTTCTCAGCGAGTTCTTTGTTTCTTCGCGAAGGATATACGACTTTCCGCCCTTTTTACTTATTTTAAGCATGCTTATTCCGCTTTCTTCATGTATAATTTTCATGATAAGAGGAGTGCAGAAGCCTCCTTGACATCTCCCCATCCCAGCTCTAACTCTTCTTTTGATGGAATCCAAGCTCCTTGCAGGTATAGGCGAATGTATAGCATCTATTACTTCTCCATTGCTTATTTCTTCACACCTGCAAATTATTACTCCATAATCCGGATTTTGGGCTATCAACCTTTTTCTCTCTTCGTATGGTAGTGAGTTCACAAGCGGAATACCCTCTCTTTTCGGATTCCAATTGTTCTTTTTCCTGATTGACATGTAATTTCTTAAGATTTCCACGGCCATTTTCTCTACATCTACAGCTATTGCAGGTGCTGAAGTTATCCCCGGGGATTGAATTCCGGCTGCATATATTAAGTTCTCTATATACTCTGATTTTTCGACTATAAAGTCCTCTTCATAGGTTGCAGCTCTCGTACCGGCAAAGTAAGTTATTACATCAGCCTTGTTCAAACCCTTTATCGTGTACAAATGTTTATTCAAAACCTCGCCTATACCGTTCGGTGTAGTTGTATAATCCTCTTTATAAGGTTGTTCGTAAGCGTTCGGACCTATTAAGATATTCCCATCCACAGTTTTGATGAGGCCCCCGCCTTTCGTGTTAGAATGTCTGTTGATCGTTAGTTTGCTAACGATCGAGTTCAATAACCATCCTTTTTTCTTATCAAGAATTACCTCTTCTCCCTTTCTTGGATGAATTGTAAAACATTGGTCACCTGCCATATTTGCCGCTTCATCTGCAAAATTTCCGGCTGCATTTATTACAACTTTCGGGTATATCTTCCCCCTGTTTGTACTCACGAATATTATCTTCCCATTTTTCACTTCCATCGACTCAGCTGCAGTTTCAAGAAAAAAATTCACGCCATTCTGAGCAGCATTTTCCGCATACGCAATAGTAGCTTTATACGGCGAAAGCACACCGGCACTTGGAAGAAAGAACGCTCCTTTTATTTCATCGGTTATGTTTGGCTCGATCTCTTTAGCCTGCTCAACATCTAAGAAATAAATTTCTACCCCGTTCTTTTTAGCCCTGCTCCTGATCAGCGGTTTGATTATTTTTAAGAAATTGTTGTTGTAGAGAACAAGAGAGCCTTTTCTGCTGAATTCGATATCCAGCTCTTTCGAAATTCTCGTGTACATTTTATTGCCGCGAACATTGTAAAATGTTTTTTTTGAGCCTGAGGGTGGTGCTATCCCCGGATGAACTACCCCGTCATTTCTTGAAGAAGTATGAGTACCGACATCCTCTTCTTTGTCAACGAGTGCGATGGAAACATCCCATTTTGAAATCTCTCTTGCTATCGAAGAACCTATGATCCCTCCTCCGATGATCAAAACGTCAAACTTTTTACCTTCTAAAGTACCATCCCTTATCGAAGGAAGTTTCATTTTTGGAATCTCTAAACCTTTAACCTTAATCTTGTTTACAACGCCTTTATATCCCTTATTTGCTGCTAATTTTCCAGCCCTTATAACCTCATCCCATTTTTCAACTTCTCCTTCCAAAACGATGGAAGAATGGAATTCACTGCAGACTATGTTCTTCGAAACCTTTCTTCTCAATAACGATTCAATTTTTTTCAGTTTCATATTCGTTCTCCTGTCTTAACTGACCGTATTGTATGTACATTTAATTATACAACTCGATATTCCTAATGTCAATACTGCGAATTGCTCCATAAAAAACCAAACAACTGTAAAAAGTAGTAAAATACAGAAAGCAGATAGGCATCAATTTATAAGGAAGAACCAAAAAAAATCATGGCAATAACTGTACATTAGCTGATGAAGTAAAATTTGACAAATTCATAGGTTAACACGAAGTCACAATAAGGATGACGAAAATGACAAAAAGCGCATTCTAAAAAATATCTTTACCATTTGTAATGGTTAACGCCATCGTTTGGGGTGTTTGTTGGAAGCATATCACTTCCAATTCTCGCAAAAACGAACTCTTCTTTTTTACTTACCCAAATCTGCCTTGAGCAGAAATGGGTAAAATATGTCTGCGTTTCTCACGGAAAAAACTGTCTATATCTGAAAAGTTTGGACATATGCGTCGCAATCCTTTATTCATCAAGTTTTAGTTTCCCTCTTCGTCATCGTAAACACCCAAAGGCACATGGTAATCTCTTTATTGTCAACGTTTTTTGAGATTGCTTCGCTTCGCTCGCAATGACCTCTATTTTTCGTCACTGCGAGGCCGAAGGCCGAAGCAGTCCCATATTCCTATTTCCACCTACGAGGTGGAAACAAAATACAACCACGTTTCTCACAGTATGAAAAGAAAAAAAAGAGAATAGAGGTTTTGAGTAGTCGCAATCCTTTATTCATCAAGTCTGCGTTTCTCACGCCAAAAAGACATTCGTTTCACACCGAACCTCAAACAAGAGTCGCAATCCTTTATTCATCAAGTCTGCGTTTCTCACATAAGATAGAATTAGAGATAGGGAAAATCTATGTAGATGGGTCGCAATCCTTTATTCATCAAGTCTGCGTTTCTCACTGTGCCCCCTTTCTGACCAATAGTATCAACAGGTTATAGCCTGCTTTTCTGTAACCCGGAGTTATCGACACCTTTGAAGCCTGTCTTATGCCTGTTTTTATCGCTGTCAATAGACAAAATCTGCAGTAATGACAAGCAGTTGTATCAATTTCTGTAACCTGCCCCTTTTTTAACCGTTTCAAAAAATCCGTTCATTCTTATAAAAACTCTCATAAAATAAAGAGATCCTTGTCTTGATCAAGCAAAATCGGACATCTTTTGCCGGCGGCATATCTCCTGAAGAATCAGGGTTACAGCTGCGGGACAGTTCGTGAATCTCACAAGGTTCCCCTGAACTTAACAAAATAAGTATAACCGACAGGGAATTCTTGTCAAACTTATCGCAAGTTTTTTTCTTGCCATTTCAGGATGTCAAAGCTATACTTTGTTTGCTGCCGATACGATTATTTCAATTCAGGGAAAAACATTTGATACTCAAAAGAATGTTCTATACGGAAGGATACAGACAAGATTAGGATCGTTTTTACATTATACGGCAGCAAAAAGGGGAATTCGTGACTAAGAGTTCTGATTATGAAAGTGCGATGCTCGAAGCATTTATAGGAAAACCGGAGAAAACAGAATACTATCGCAACACTTTTGCTAAATACAGCGTCAACGGCGTTGATCGCATAATGTGGAATTGGAACTATTGGGCGGCATTCGGCGGAATATTCTTTTTTCTATATCGTAAGCTCTATATCGAAGCAGGGGTTATTTTTCTCATTAATCTTGCTGCAGCTTCTACGCTTTCTATTATCGGATGGACAATTATCGGCATACTTATGGGCGGCTACGGAAGCTATTTTGTTTACAAGCGATACAACAAGGTTAAACTGAATATAGAAAACAGCACTGCCGATGAAACTAAAAGAATAGGCGCCATGCGAGTCTATGGCGGAGTCAATCAGTGGGTTATATGGGCAGGAGCGGCAGCCTCCATCCTGACTTTAATCGGAATTTTAATCAGCGGGATGTTTATTTCCGGCGTATTCTCCGGTTTATCAAATGGATAAGCAGACAGACAGATGATTGCGGAGCAATGTGCTGATCTAAAACGAACCAAATCCGATAGAACCGCATTCAACGTGACGGCAAATTTTATCATATCCGGACTTGTACGGAACAAATTAAGAAGGGAACTCTATGAGTCGGCCAAAGGAGCAAAAATATCAAAGTTCGATTAATCCGTACATACCAAGGACATGCAGGAATTATTGAATTGCTAAAAATAAGCGTTCTTGTTATAATAGCATGCAAAGTATAATCGGTTATGCCTCTATATGACAACAGCTGTCTATAATGCGAATTTGCAGCATAGAAACTAAAGAAACATACGGATTAGCGGAGGCACTCTTAAGAAAAAAAGGGAGGTCGATATAAAATATGACTGTGTTTCAACAAATCTGAATATGATTAAAACCGATGAGATATCCTGAGGCCGATTGATTTATAAATTTAAAATTCTAACATCAGATAATAAGAGTCTGTTGAAAAACTCCTATTTGTCATTGTGCGAAGCGATCTCACCACAGGCAGGATGCCTATGATACACTGAAGAAACTGAGATTGCTTCGCTGCGCTCGCAATGACAGAGGGAAATGTTTGTAATGGCATCTATTTTTCGTCACTGCGAGGAGTGAAACGACGCGGCAGTCCAAAGACGAGATTGCTTCGCTGCGCTCGCAATGACTGGGAAAAAATACTCGCAACGTGGAAAGAAATGCTCGCAATGATATTTTTCAACAGGCTGATAATTCATAACTGTGAGGAAAAAACAGATGCAAACAACCTTTAAAAAATCGCAACCGGAAATAGATGAAATTTTCAAACATTTACACGAACATCCCGAAATAAGCTGGAAGGAATATAACACCACAAGATTCATTCAAAAATATTTGAAAGAAAGCGGTTGCAGAGTAAAAACATTTGATGACTGCACCGGAATTGTGGGCGAAATTGGCGAAGGCGATCTCACTGTAGCTGTCAGAGCAGATATGGATGCTCTCTGGCAAAATACAAATGGAAAATTCTGCGCTAATCATTCCTGCGGACATGATGCTCACATGACGATGGTATTGGGTGTTTTGTTCGCTCTCAAAAGATTGCCGCACCCGCCGAACGGAAAAATAAAATTTATTTTTCAACCGGCTGAAGAAAAAGGAAGCGGCGCACTAAAGATGATCGAAAAAAAAATAGTTGATGATGTCGATTATCTGTATGGCGTTCACTTGCGGCCGGTCCAGGAAATAAAAAACGGCAAAGCTTCTCCTTCGATTATTCATGGCGCCACCGCTTTGATAGAAGGTGAAATTGTCGGCATTGATTCACATGGAGCGAGACCGCATCTCGGAACCAACTCAATAGAAATCGGCGCCGAGATTGTTCAAAAGCTGAATTGCATTCATTTAAATCCTATGGTACCGCATTCTGTAAAAATTACTAAATTCACAGCCGGAGGTGAAAGCGCTAATGTTATACCCGGCTCTGCGTTATTCAGTTTAGATCTAAGAGCGCAGACAAACGAAATGATGTCGGATCTGATGAATAAAGTAAAAAGAGCAATCAAAGCAACAGCTGATTATTACAATGTGCAGATTAAATTAACAGATAAGTCTAATGTTGCAGCTGCAAAAGTCTCTCCGCAAGCTGAAAAAATAATGTCCGTTTCGATTCAGGATGTCTTGGGAAAGGATAATCTTGAAAAACCTTTATTGACGCCGGGCAGTGATGATTTCAATTTTTATGCCCTCAAGCGACCTTCTATAAAGGCAACTATGCTTGGTCTCGGCTGCGGCCTGAAGCCGGGACTCCATAGCCCAAATATGACATTTGATCACAGAGCAATTAAAAACGGCATCGAAATTTTAACCTTGGCCGTACTTAAAACATTAAAAAAAGAAACGGAGGTTTAACGGTATGGTAAATTCGTTTTCCTTAAAACAACTAAGCTCAGTCGAAGATATGAAGGCAATGCAGAAAGTGGAACAAATGGTATGGGAAAAAAATCCGGCCTCAATTAATGATACGGTTGCCACAATAAGAAACGGAGGCATTGCAATAGGTGCATATATCGGCGGGGAAATGGTCGGGTTTGTATTTGCTTTTCCGGGTTATAAAAACGGGATGGTTTATTTGCATTCCCATAAGATGGGTGTTAATCCTAACTATAGAAAACTTGGGATAGGCAGGAAGTTAAAAGAAATGGAGTTGAAAGTTGCTAATGATATCGGCTACAGCTTAATTGATTGGACGTTTGATCCCCTTGAAGGCACTAATGCATATTTAAATTTGCACAGACTTCATGCTATCGCGGCTCATTACATTGAGAACTGCTACGGACCGATGGCTGATAAATTGAATTACGGACTGCCTACAGATCGTTTTACAGCCGAATGGTGGATTGCAAGCAATCATGTTAATAAAGAGCAGCCATGGCTTTCCAAAATCAAATTTGATGAGAATAAAGTTCTGCTTCATACTGATATTAATAAGGAAGGACTCCCGATTATTATTTCAGAAAATTGTGAACATAATATTGCAGACCGAAAAACGGATAATGAAATATGGTTTTTACCTATTCCGGGCAACTTTCAGCAGATTAAGAAAGTTGATGCCGAATTGGCAAAAAGCTGGCGGCTTGGCACAAGAGCAATATTTAAAATGTTAATAAACGAGGGATACGCAGCCGTGGATATTCTGCGTATATCCGGCTACGCCGTTTATTTTTATGTTTTTGTTAAAAAAGAAAAATTGTCTATAGGTTCATAAGAACAAAACCATTAATTCTAAGCGTTTCAAATTGAGAGTGCAAGCCGGTCTTATAAAAACGCAAAAGAGACGGATTTAGGACTCAAATAATTATTTATGAATTAACGACAATATTTTTATATTTGAAAGGAGAAAAAATGAACAGCAAAAAAACAGTGTTAAATCGAATCGTCATGCGCAAATTATGCATGAATTTAAAAAATTCATTTACTACAAGTTTCGGTACTTTGAAAGAAAAAGAATTTCTATTGGTTGAAGCCATAGATGAAGACGGCAATAGCGGATGGGGTGAATCGGTAGCTATTTTTTCGCCTTGGTACAACGAGGAAACGGTAAAAACCAATGAAAGCGTTATGGAAGATTTTTTAATTCCGTTTCTATTTAAAGATCCGATAGTATCTCCTGAGGAGATACGCAAACGATTTATGCATATCCGACGTAATAATATGGCTAAGTCTGCTTTAGAAACCGCTGTTTGGGACCTATTTGCCAAAAAAAACAATATCGCACTGACGAAAGCTCTGGGCGGCAAAAAAGATGAAATTGAAGTTGGAATCAGCATAGGGATTCAGAATAGCATTGAGCACTTATTATCTCTGATTGATCGTTATGTCGATGAAGGTTATAAAAGAATTAAAATTAAAATTATGCCCGGATGGGATATTGATGTACTCGAAAAGGTGAGAGACCGCTTTCCCGATATTCCTCTTATGGTTGATGCCAATTCCGCTTATACCCTAAAAGACCTGGAAATTTTAAGAAGGTTGGATGAGTTTAATCTAATGATGATTGAACAGCCGTTAGGATATGATGATATTATCGACCATGCCGAATTGCAATCGCAAATCAACACTCCAATTTGCCTTGACGAAAGTATTCATTCATTGGGTGATGCCAGAAAAGCAATAAAATTGGGAAGCTGTAAAATTATTAATATTAAAATTGGCCGCGTCGGCGGTTTAACTGAAGCAAAAGAAATTCATGATTATTGCGCTGAAAAGAAAATTCCGGTTTGGTGCGGAGGCATGCTCGAATCCGGTATAGGAAGGGCTCACAATATTGCATTGACAACGCTGAGCAATTTTATCCTTCCCGGCGACACGGCACCATCGTCACATTATTGGAATGAAGATATAATCGAACCTGAAGTAACTGCTGATAATGGAACAATAAAAGTACCTTCCGAGCCCGGAATCGGTTATAGTATCAATCGCATCAAGATAGATAAGTTTACCGTATGCAGCAAAACTTATATTAACAAATAAAATAGCGGAAAATAAATATGCTATCTATATTTAGTTTGACAAAACAATAACGGATATGAGCAGTTTAAAACGAAAAGAAGAATCGGAAATCAATTTTTCACCTGTATGGGCTGAAATAGATCTTAATGCCGTTGCACGCAATATTTGCGAGCTGAGAAATATATTAAGTCCGTCCTCACATCTTATGGCAGTGGTTAAAGCCAACGGTTATGGGCATGGATCTGTGGAGGTTGCCCGCACAGCTTTGCAAAGCGGAGCAGATTGTCTCGGAGTTGCAAGAATAAACGAAGGTATAACTCTCAGAAAAGCAGGAATTGATTCTCCAATCCTTATTTTCAGTTACACGCATCCATCTATGGCAGAATATCTTGCTGAGTTTAATTTAACTCAGACAATTTCTTCTTATGACACGGCAGCAGCTCTTTCGTCTTATGCTGCTTCTCTATGTAAAACAATCAAAGTTCACATCAAAATAGATACCGGCATGGGAAGGTTGGGCTTAATGGCACTTTCTTCATCATCCGGCACAACAATAAACAGAAGTGCCATAAACGAAATAGTATCTATGGCCGATCTTCCATATATCAGGCTGGAAGGCATATTTACCCATTTTGCAACAGCCGACTCCATGGATAAAACCTATTCCAATAAACAGTTCGAAATATTCATTAAATTTTTAAATGAACTTGATATTACGGGTATTAAAATACCCGTAAAACATGCTGCCAACAGTGCGGCAATTATCGACTTGCCTGCAACACACCTCAATATGGCAAGAGCCGGTATTTCTATTTACGGTTTATATCCTTCTGATGAGGTAAATAAGGAACGCGTTTCGCTTGTACCCGCTATGACACTGAAAACCAGAGTTATACATACAAAAACTATTGGAGCCGGTTTCAAGATAAGCTATGGCAGCACTTACAAAACCTCCAGGCCGACTACTGTAGTAACTGTACCTGTCGGCTATGCGGACGGATTAAATCGTCTGTTGTCATCTAAGGGAAATATGCTGCTGCATGGCGTCAAAATACCGATTATAGGACGCATATGCATGGATCATACTATGCTGGATGCCGGAAATATCCAGGGAATAAAAACAGGGGACGAGGTGGTAATTTTAGGCAGACAAGGCAGCGAGTGTATCAGCGCAGATGATATTGCTTCTAAAATTAATACTATCAATTATGAAGTAGTTTGTATGGTCACAAGTCGAGTGCGGAGAATCTATCTAAGGTAAGCATAGTAAGATCGCCGCACAATAAGCATGTTCGCAGAAACCGAATAACGGAGAATCTTCGGGAACGAGTCCTCAACAGATTGTTAGAAAACTCATATATTTCGGTATATCTTGGGGTATCCCGCGCGGACAGCATCAAAGTAAAGTTACTTAATGACTACTATCTCGATATTGCCCTGTTTGCGCGTGACATTGATTCCCACATCCAAATCCGATCGCTGAAGATGCAGGTCCGCAAATCTATTCCCTATTCTCAAATTTTTTATTTTTACCCATTGTAAGAAATTCGGCAAAGCAGGTTTGTTAAACATAATTGTTGATTTTTCTGCATCTATATGTAATCCCAGGCCGGCTTGCAGCAGCATAAAAACAGATGCTGCAGACCATGCCTGTATAGGACATGCCACAGGATAAAGCGTAGGCGCTCTGCCGGCTTTTCTTTCAAAACCACAGAACAGCTCCGGCAATCTTTGAAGATTAAAATAACCGTCAGCTTCGTGCATACACGTAAAAATTTTCAAAACTTCATCTTTGAAGCCGTAACGCGACAAACCGCATGCTATCAGCGCATTATCGTGCGGCCAAACCGATCCGTTATGATAAGACATCGGATTGTAGCGATTTTCTCTGTTGGAGAGCGTACGAATTCCCCAGCCTGAAAATAGTTCAGGGCTCAAAAGCAGATCCGCAATCTTTTTGGCGTGGTTATGCGATGCTATACCGGTAAAAAGAGAATGTCCGGCATTTGAAGTTTTAACTTTGCAAGGCCTTTTGTCGCCATCCAAAGCAAGCGCATAAGTAGATATTTCATCTATCCAAAACAGATCTTCAAATTTTCTTTTAAGCTTTGCCGCACTTTTGAGAAGGTCTGATGATTTCTTGGAATATCCTAAGAGTCTTGCCAATTTTGCAGTACCAAGTTTTGCACCGTAAACATATGCCTGAACTTCACATAATGCTATAGGTGGTTTTGCAACTATTCCGTCTTTATAAAATATAGAATCTGCCGAATCCTTCCAGCCTTGCTGGATGAGTCCATTAGCGCGCCGTCTTACGTATTCTACAAAACCGTCACCGTCGATATCTCCGTATTTGTCAATCCATTCAGTCGCCGCTTCGATATTATCCCAAATAGATTTTATGAACTCAATATCGCCTGTTCTATCATAATAGGCTGCTGCAAGGATTATAAAAAGCGGTGTGCTGTCTACGCTTCCATAGTATTTTCTGAAAGGAATCTCATCAAGATTTGCCATTTCTCCTCTTCTTATTTCATGAACTATTTTACCCGGTTCTGCGTCGTATTCGTCAGAAAAATCTTTAGCTTGCGTATCGGCAAGATAGCTTAATACTCCTTTTGCAATTGCAGGATTAACCCAGAGACATTCAAAAGCCGAAATAATACCATCCCGACCGAAAACCGTGGAAAACCAGGGGATTCCGGCATAAGGGTAAAAACCGTAGGGTGTATCAGTAATCATTGTATGAATATCTGCTATTGATCGGTTTATCCAATTATTGAACTGCTCATTTGATGTAGAAATGCTGCATTCGGTTTGTCTTATACCGTTCAAAAACTCATTGGCATTTTTTAAAGCGGAATCGTATGCAGGATCGGCGTAATTGCTGTCCTTAGTTTCACAGCTAACGGTAAGAAAGATTTCTGATTTCTCTTTCGGTTCCAGTGCTATATTAAATGAGACACCAAATTGAGTTGCCGCGGCAGGTTTTTTAGAAAACTCTATCTTAGTTTTGCGGATAATATTATCCAACCCTTTGTAAACAAACTCGATACCTTTGTCTTTCACTGAAACGGTTTGCTTTCCTCTCTTTTTCCTCTTTGCGCCGCGCACCTCAAAGATATCCTTAAAATCTGCATTAAAGTAAAGCGAGACAGGCAGATCAATTCTTGAGATTCCATAATTCGATAACTTTATACGTTCATAATAACGATTTCGGAATAGAAATTTGGTTCTATTGAGATAGATACTGCCTCGCGGCATAAACTTGCCGGCTTTCCAAATATCTGGATTGGTAAGATCGACAGTTAAAACAGTATTATCCGATTTTACCGCCGAGCTAAGAAATAAAGGCAGTGCGTCTGCAAATCTTAACTCTAATTTTGATAAAAACCTTGTATCTTTATAGTATAAACCTTCAGTTAAGTTTAGAGGTTGCATATTTCCATATCGATTCAATACTACAAACAGATCTCCGTATTTTAAAATATGATGAAATTCATCAACTGCCGGGGACCGTGCGATAATGCAGAATTTGTTTGTATTGTTATTATTCACAGCACCTTCTTATACAGCCGCAACTGCATATTTCCAAATTATATTATTATAAATTTTCAGGTAATTCTTTGCCATTAGCGAGACGCTGAAACGGTTTTCAAACACTTTTCTGCACATTCTTCTATCTATCTTTTCAATATTACCAACGGCTTTTACCGCTGATTTTATATCATCAACTATAAAGCCCGTTACAGTGTCGTCTACTATTTCAGGTACGGAACCGCATCTATACGCAATTACAGGTGTTCCGCAGGCAAACGCTTCAATCATAACCAGCCCGAACGGCTCAAGCCAATCAATAGGAAAAAGAAGCGCCAAAGCGTTACCTAAAAATTTCCCTTTCTCCTTTTCTCCTATCTCTCCTATAAACTCTATCTTCGGATCTTTGAGCAGCGGTTTGATTTCGGTATTGAAGTACTCTTTGTCGATTTTATCAACTTTGGCGGCAATTTTCAACTTTATCCCTGCTTTTCTTGCAATCTTTATAGCCCTATCCGGTCTTTTTTCCGGAGATATTCTGCCCAGAAATGCTAAATACTTACCGCCGGTTTCGTTAAAATTGTATAAATCTTTCGGAAGTCCGTGATAAACAGTGCCTTGATAGTTAAGCTTAGGAAGAGGCTCACGTTGACTGTTCGAAATAGACACTACAGGCAGTTCGTAAAATTCTTTATATAATGATAATAAATCCGGTAAATCCAATCTGCCGTGCAGGGTTGTCACATGAGCTGCTCCGCATCTTCTGACAAGCGGAAAGTGCATACAGTCTATGTGAAAATGAACAATATCAAAGGATTCTATGTTCTGAAGAACCTTCTCCAGCAAAAGTGTGTGGTAAATGATCGGATCCTTCGATCGGTCAAGACGCAAAGATTCGGATACGGGAGATATCAATTTTGCTTTTGTTTCGGAATCCCCGCTCGCAAAAAGCGTCACATCATGTCCCATATTTACCAGCTCTTCGGTTAAATAAGAAACAACGCGTTCGGTACCGCCATAATACTTGGGAGGTACACTTTCATACAATGGTGCAACCTGAGCTATCTTCATATCCATCCTCCTTCAGCAGCATATATGATAGATAAAAAATGCCCGTATTTATCCTTCTATTGCAACTCATTTATCTTTAGGTATAATAATAGTCCGTTACAATTAATTTCAAGCATACTAAATCATCGAGGTTGTTTCTCAATAGCTTGCTGAGAAAGTCTTTTTTTCTATAGTTCGTTATTCAAACTGAAAGCATATTTTCCGATAAATGCCAAAGCAGTTCAAATATCCCCTATTTTTTGTCTGTATTTCGGATGTGTGTTGTATGTCAAAAATTCTTTACCTGCGTTTTCGCCTCTTTACAACGAATCTTCCGCACAAATTTCACCACAAATCTCAATAAAACCAACATGCTAAAGGGGATTTACTGAAAAGAGTTCAAAAAGCGCGGAATAGACACTGAACTATGAAAACCACATTGGAAAAGATCAGACCGATATTTGTACGGAAAGAAAAGCATACAAGAGGTCATGTGTTTGTGGCAATGCTGGCTTATATGATTGTAAAGTACATTACAGATAAATTAAAGAAATTAAACTTCACCCGTCAATTTATAATAGAAAGCCTTGATAAGATACAGTATATGGAATATCAATGTGAAGGGAAAACAAAAACTATGAGACCACTGCACAATAAGCAGATTCACAGAAGTCAAAGAAAGGGTGAGATTTAGAAATTAAAATTTGAGGTACTAACCGGTTAGTTAAGGGCACTTCTGTTAATCCGTAAACGATCATCTTGAGTCCCGAATTCGTCTGCCTGTGCGTCGCACGCAGACAGGCCTCCTCTGCGTTGCAAATTTTGGCAATAGCTCTTGTTATTACCTGCAATTTGCGTCTTGATGAGGCGAATTTGGACTCTCAATCTAAAACGCTTAGAATTAACAGAAGTGCCCTATAGAATTTAATCCCCTGAAGATTGCCCTTTATTTGACTTCCCTGCGGGCTTTATGAGGTTTCCCATATACTTCGTTAAACTTCTTTGAATTAACCCGTTAGTCCTTCAGAAGTTTGCCTTGTCTATAGAAAACCTCATAA
>CAJVZA010000017.1 GCA_913009315.1 uncultured Hippea sp. | reverse complement strand
TTTCATGGAATATACGGTTTTGATCGGAGCTGTCAAAAAAACCGAAACATCTAATTGTCTTTGATTCCGTCCATACTTTCCTATATTTACTTTTATCTACTTTTGATTTTATTAAGGAAAATTTGTCTTCTTCTATGTCATGAAAATATAGCTGTATTCTTAGTAATCCATCTTTCCTCAATAAAAGCGTAATATTTGTTTTACTTCCCCACTTATTAGAAATAAACCTCAATGCAACACCTTCTTTACCCCAGTCATGCTGCTTTATTGCTATTGAATTTTCTTCAGATTTATCCTCTGATTTTAACAAAGATACGACCATACTTTTCATATAGCTGACATATTCACCTAGCATGTCTTTCATTTCTTGAATTTCAGTATAATTATTTCTAACAAATTCTATACGTTCTTTCATCATTTTTTTATCCACATATTCATTTTCTAAATTTAAAATGAATTCTCTTAAAATCATGTGCCACTTGGTATTAGTAGCGGATACAAAGTATTCACCGATATCTTTTTTAAGGTGAGATATTAAATTTTCATATGTAACATTTATCCAGCATGGTGGAGTTATTTCTTCTTTGACCGTTAATAAAATATATATGATCGTTTTTTGATTATACACTTTATTCGCATACTTCTCATAGTCTTCGAATGGATTTATAACTGCATGTCTTATTTTGTTTTCAATCACCAATACCCAATTATCACCTTCAACGATCAAATCAATTCTATTTCCAGTTTCAGTGCAAACCTCTCTTATCGGGGAATCAACTAACTCAAGTAGCGGTGACTCTTTTCCCGCTCCTTTGAAGAATGATTGAAGAAATAACCCGCCAAAACTATGATCCTCTTTCGGGTCAACAAAAAATGCCAATATATCGCTAATTGGATTTTCATAATGCCCCCTACCACCAATTGAGAAAATATTAGTTTCAACCTTTGGACGTTTCAATTCATTTATTCTTTCGACAATTTTTTTATATTTCTGCAAAATTATCCCTTCATCTTACATATATTAGCTAATGTCAAATACCACGCCGGAAAGCTAACATCTATTTTATCCATATCCATATTACGCTTATATATTGATAATAAGTATTTGTCAAACGAAGCAGGGTCTATAGTCTACAGAGTATCGATATTATGTTTGAATTTTACATAATTAATTATATGTATTATGCATAATCATAAGAATCAAGGAGTCAGCCAGCTTGATCTTAGATAAAACTGCGTTTCCGCGACTCTGTTTATGTCACTATATATTTTTTGCCTTATTGGTATTGCCACTTGAATTTCCTCTTATGCACATAGCGGTCAGGTGCATTTTTTTGTTATGTGATTTAATATCGCTTGACTTCTGCATACAGATTGATTAATGACTCCCTTTTTAGCCTAAATTTCGTTCCGTGATTGTGTCCGGTTCTTGCGTCAAAATCGATATAAACATTACCTGATTCTATAGCATCAATGAACTTGTTTAGGTCAAATTTTTTCAACATGTATATATCTTGATAATGAAAATGAAGTGTTCCATTTATTCTTTTTGACTCAGCCCATACGAAAAAGCAGTTATGTAATTTTGTTCCAGCTTTATGATACAAATCATCAAACCCCCAATATGGTTTTGGCTCAAGTGTTTTATTGGAAACGGATTGTATCCATTCGGGATGGTCAACACTTACAATTTGATTGGGATCAAAATCGACTAAAATTTTCCTGTCACCTCTATCCACTTTAATGGTGAACCCTCTATTGCTGCAACTTAAAGCATTGATAGTTTGACGAAAACTTTTTTCATCATCTGAATATTTTTGGCCTGCCTCTTGATGCCTCCAGCCAAATTCAGGCAATAAAATAGATGGAACAAATTTATAAGCACGAGGAGACGGTTCCATATGAAATAGTGTAATCAGTGAAGTAGTATCTTTTTTCTGAGCTTTAAGCTCCCATTCGGCAGCATTAGGAATAGGTAAATTATTTTCTTCAATCCCCAATAAATCCTCTAATGTATTACCAACACCACCATCGTTATTTTTTCTACCCGTCGGAACCCAACCTTGGTTGCGAATATCTATAAGTGCCTCAATTAAACTCTCTTTAGTATATGTTTTCATCGGCTCTCTATGACATCAAACAATGTTTGTTGTTTTGTTTGGCTTTTGTTATTTCTCTTTATTATTGAAAGTGGGTCAATGAGGCGTTCTTCTGCCATTTTGCAATATTCAGGGGAAATATCTATGCCTATAAATTTTCTATCCAGTTTTTTTGCTACAACTGCCGTTGTACCCGAGCCCATAAAAGGGTCAAGAATAATGTTTGCATTAGTTGACGATATAACTCTTTCTATTAACTCTTGAGGAAATGGTGCAGGATGCTTATTTTTACTCTCTTGACCAAATTCCCATACATCGCCATGAGCATTTGCTTTTTTTGCCAATTTGAATTTTGGTTTTGTTATTAGATATATCACTTCATAGGTTGGCAAGAAATATCCGGGATTAAAATTTATTCCACCTTTTCTTCTCCAAATAATTATCTGCCTGACAGGAAAGCCAGAAACAATATCATGACGATCTTGTAATAAACCTGCTTGAACTCGCCACTTATGATTATAGAAAATAGCACCATCATCAGGAATAATCCTCAGCATTTCAGAAAGGCATTTTCTTTGCCATTCAACATATTTTTCATGAGGCATATTGTCATCATAATGCGAATACCCGTTAATAAGCGCGGCATTTGACCACTTGCCACCTCTACCATCTTTCATCCCGTTTCCAGTTGAATTTTTTAGGTTGTATGGTGGAGAAGTAACAACTAAGTCAACAGCACCATCAGGTATCTGTGTCATTACATCCACAGCGTTTCCACAGATAAATTTGTCTATGAAATCTTCGGGAAAACTTAATTTTTTCGATTTACTCATTTGTTTACTCATATATTTGGATGCGCCATTTTACACATAACGCCACTTTTGACTGTCCGAGTGAATTTGCATTGTTATACGTAATTATATTAACGCCCTTCGTAGTTTAGCTGAAACAAAATAAATCGCTATCCTTCCTCCCAATTCGCCACTAGCCTTAATATAACTATTGTTCTCCAGTAATTTGACTACGTGCGTTGTTATAACTACAGGAATATCCAACTTACTACTCAGCTCTTGGTTGGTATAAATTTGCTCATTAACGATTGCACTTACTATTGTGTTTTGTATTTCAGCATAATTAGGTATGTATGCTTTACAGTATTTTTCGTATCCAAACAACGTTACTCTATAGTGGCATCCCCACGCTTCCGGACCACCTCCCATATAGTGGGACAAACTAAGATATCCTTGATCTTCGAGAATCTCTAATGATTCCATGACTTGTGATTTTGGCGGTGACTCCCTATTATCTTCTGTAAATATTTTTTCTGGTTCTATTGGATCGTCAGGCCACTCAGTTAGAGACTCGCAAGATATCTTTAGAACTAAGTTATCAACGGCCTCCAGACCATCAATTTGATGGATTACCGAGGCTGTATAAGATGGCCCGACCTCAATTTTTGGCTCAATTGATGCGCCAAGAATTGATGCCAAGATTTTCTCAAAACTATCTTCGTAGGAAGATACATCTTTAATGGATTCCCATAGGGTAGATTTTAACGACTCAGGAACCTCACACTTATCAATAACAATAGGTATAACTCTAGTTCCTTTTTGAAGTTTATTTACTATCGCAGAATTTAGCTCTTCTCTAACCCATGGTTTTGTTACGCTGTTTTTCGAGAGAACAATTATTACCGTCTCTGCCTCTTTCAGCCCATCTTCGAAGATTTTGTCTACAAGGCTATCTCCAGGCAACATTTCCCATTTATCTAGCCAAACATCCACCCCGTTCTGCCTAAGCTTTAAAGCAAATTCATTTACAAAACGTTCTTTATCCTCAGAGGCATGACTTAGGAATACCTTTGGACGTGTCATAACTTTCCCATTACGTATAACATCCATTTTATCCATATTACGCTTATATATTGATAATAAGTATTTGTCAAACGAAGCAGGGTCTATAGTCTACAGAGTATCGATATTATGCTTGAATTTTACATAATTATATTTATGCATAATCATTATAATTGAGGAGTTTGGTTATTTCTTTTCATGATTTTCTATTAAGAAAAAAGCTTGTTAGCAAAACACACATTCGTTTTTATGATATGTGGATTAGCATGTTTGAAAAGTTTTTGGTATAAAATCGAATTTTTGTAACTTTGTTATCAAAGCATGGATATCTTCTGTAAGCATTTTTGCCAAAGTGCTTAATTCTAACAGCGCACAAAGGATCAAAACTACTGCCGATAGCATTTTTTCATTGCTATGTAACTTCCTTACGGTATTGTCCCGGCGTGCCTGGTGGCCGCCAGTCCGAGCTGCTTCATCTGGTTGCAAGTGGTGTCGCACACATCCTAACATCTTTGAGAATCTTCTTACTGTAGTATTCCTCAGGTGCGTCTATGCCAAGCAGGCGCAGTTTGACCCGGCTGCCCGTGCATTCGGACCCACAACGTATCGCCATCGGTGATCTTGGTGATGGTAGCCTGATAGGTGGCTGCAAAGACTGATGGGGAAATTATTATCGCCAATAATATGCTCAAAAATTCTCTCAAAAGGAACTTAGACATGGTTATCTCCTATAAACTGGTTGATGAGTTCCTTTTTGTTGCGAAGCTCAATGCTGGAATCAATCGCCTTGTTAATATCAGCTAAAATTTCCTTATCCTTGGTATGCCCATCATGATATTGCTTAATCAATTTGAGTATATAATCAATGTTAATCTCAATCTGTTTAACTTGTTCATATCCGAATAGTTCGGATATACATCTATGCAAGTCATGTTTCCCCATTTCTCACCATCTGAACATCTTGTTTGATTATAACGTAAAATTGTTCTCAAAAGACCTTCCATCTATTTAAATTGTATTCACAAAATTCAAGAAATATCACTGATAGAATTTTGCTACTCCACCATGATGTGAACAAGAACCTCTATGATGTGCAGAATAGCTATCGGTTCCGTCTCTACATAGTGCAGTTGGTTGTACCAGCGGCTGCGCAAGTTTGTTTTGTTCTATCCCCTGGTTATGTTCATACAAATCTCCCAGCTTGTTGCATCCCTCGGCAATTCCTCCATCACAGGCTTTCTTGTATAGCTTGGCTGCCGTCTTATAATCTCCATTATTAGCAGCTTGCAATCCTCTACTAACATCACTTGCGTTTGCCGGGGTACTCAATCCCAACAAACCAACAAATGCAAATCCTAAAATTAGCATCAATGCCTTGTTCCAGCTCATAAACACCGCCTTAAATGATTTAGTTTTTTTGTTGATAGTTTAACTTCTGTACTACGCTCAAAAATTCTCTCAAAAGGAACTTAGACATATCAGAACTCCATTCCATCAGGATTAGTTGACTTGCCGAACAAATATCTACACCGAGAGCTGTATTTTAATAATCTTTTCAATTTTATTCATATCTTTTACCGACAAACTGTCCATTTTCTCTATAAGTCTTTCCTTGCTTACCGTGGCTATCTGGTCGGCCATAGCTTTGGCTTTTGTCAAATTTATATCAATTAGAGCTTCACTGGGATATACCTTCTCTGTTTTTGAGGTCAAAGGCACAACCTGCACTCTATTCAGGTATTTATTTGAGGTATTATTGCTTACAATTACAGCCGGCCTTTTCTTTTTAATCTCTCCGCCTATTGATGGATTAAAATTAATCCACCATGCCTCCCCCTTTTTGGGAAAACTCATCTGTTGATATCCTCAATGAAAGCTTCAGACCACTCTAAAGCCTCTTTTTCTCTATCCTTGTCATTGGCCATTTCGGCATATCCTTTTTCATAAAGCTTCTCTGTAATATAAGGTCTTGTTGCCTCTTCGATAAACCTGCTGATTTTTCTTTTTCCTATGAATTTGTGCAGCCCTTTATATATTTCCTCATCAATAGTGATAGTAAGCTTTCTTCTCATATTGCACCTCCATTTACACTTACAACAATACGTATAAAATTAGCAATGTCAATATGAATGGCAGGTTCTATATTTTTTTTATTAAAAGTTATCAACCCTTGTACAATAGCTTTTCGTATAATATCCGCTTTAATCTTCTTTATTTTTTATTTGCTACAATTGTTTTTTCATCGCAATATCGGTCTCTATGCATTGGGCTCAACGGTTGAGCTATGAATAGTTGTCGATTGCGGGGTACTAATCTTTCAAATTACAATAAAGTTGATACGAGTTACAAGCCTATAATTTACTGCTATCACGCCTATTTTGTATATACATTGTTGTGTGGTCGTACTTTTCTAATTTTCTAAAAGACATTTAAATTCATCACTCGTCATAGATGGAATAAATTCAGTTATATCATAGTCTGCCAAATCATTTTTGTAAAAAGGGTCATTTTGGATAATTTTTTCAAGTTCACTTTTGTCTTTTACTTGCGATAAGATAATCCCTCCGGTTCTCGGAATTTTTCTACCTGATGCTATAAAATTTCCTAAAGCATATTGTTTTTTCAAATATTGGACATGATTTTCCAATTGATTGTCAATTCTTTCAAGTGTTTCTTTATATGTCAATGATATTATAAACATAGTATCTCCATTATTGATTTAAATACTCTTCTGTGGTTTGAACTGTTGAATAAAAATAATTTAATGCTGATAAAAAACTATTTTGAACTTCATTAGCGTCAACTACTTTTCCGTTATATTCTAAATTTTTTGTTGCACAAGCATCACCAATAACAGAAATATTAAAACCAAAATCCTTTGCTGCTCTTGTCGTTGCATCAACGCACATATGGGTCATCATACCACATATTACTAAATCCGTTATTTGTGTTTCTTTAAGATATTCCATTAAGTCTGTTTCTCTAAAACTATTTGGATAATTTTTAACTACAATCTTCTCACTTTTTAAAGGACTTATTGTCTTATGAATTCCTGCTCCTTCTGTATTTGGTAAAAAGAAGGTTGCATCAGGTCTTGTTGCAATATGCTGAATAAAAATTACGGGTAATGTCTCTGCTCTAAATTTGTCTAAAAGAAGTTTTGCATTCTCACAGGCTTTATCCGAGGTGACCTCGGGGTCGTGTCTTTGCATTTGACAAAACTCCCTGATTTAAACCTACAGGCAGGATGCCTGAGGTACGCGAAGAAGCTGAGATTGCCGCGGCCTTCGGCCTCGCAATGACGAGATAAGTTCGCGGCGTAATGACATTTATCAACGGGCTATGAAACTGTAAATCTGCTTATTGTATAACGGTCTCATAAAGTGAAAATTTCTAATTGACTTTGACACATTTGGCGTATATAAACCTGTTTGATAGAAATTACATCTACATAAGGCAGTGGAGTTTGCCTGAAATCGCTCTTTGAGAGCCGACGACTCCTGCAATAATTTATTTTACTGCAGGGAGTTGTTGAAAAAAATGCTTTATCTTTTAAATGGTCTACAATTAGTTTATGTAGTTTTTTTGTCCCCTTTAATCATAGGCATATTTATTAAACTTACGGAAAGATTTGAATCAAAAAAAGGACCATCCATATTCCAGCCTTATTATGATTTATACAAACTGTTTCACAAACAGAGCGTCGTACCAAAGACTGCATCGGCTATATTTCAAATAGTTCCTTATGTAACATTTTCAATGTATCTCATTTTGACTCTCGTATTGCCTATTATTACCGCTTTTCCGCTGTCTTTTGGGCCTATCGTCGATTTTATAGGAGGAGGTCTTATTTTTGGAGCGATAGGAGTGTTAAAAAAAATAGCATCGCTGGACAGCAGAAGCAACTACTCTCATTTAGGGACATCGAGAGCGTCAAGTATAGGTGCATTATCCGAACCCATAATCATTTTGATATTTATAACATTCGGCGTTATCTCGCATACCAACAATCCATATGTGGTAAACAATATTATGCAGACGTCCTCTCAATGGTACTTTTCTTTAGTACATTGGTTTGTTGTTTTTGCATTTTTCATGGCTCTGCTTATTGAAACAGGCAAATTACCTATAGAATCACATTCAAACAATGAATTCGGCATGATAGATCAGGCAATAGAGATGGAATATTCCGGCAGCGAACTTGCATTTATGAAATGGGGCGGATATATAAAACAATTCCTGCTGATGAGCATATTCTTGAACGATTTTCTTATTCCGTTTTGGGTGCCTATGAAGGTCGGGTTAGGCAGTGTTTTAATCTATGGTTTTATACATATGCTCAAGATGCTGATTCTTGTTGTTGTATTTGCGGCAATCCAATCAACAGTTTCAAAATACAAACTGTTTAAAAACTTTGAATATGTAGCAGTGGCGTTTACTTTTGCATTCCTGGCCATTTTGGTATATTTCACAACCGGAGGCTCTATATGAAAGAAGCTTTTGTTATGGTTGGATTTCTTGAGATAACGCTTGTAATTTTTATGCAATGGCAGGTTTACCTGAAAAAGATAGTTGATACATTTTCTTTATCATCGTACGCTATTTCAATCTTTCTTTTTGTTGACGGCGCTATTCTGAATAATATCAATCTGCTTATACTATCCGCTCTTACTGCTGTTGTCAGAGGATTTTTTATTCCCTTTTTCATAAGAAAAAAATTCAGGAAAGAATACTATCTTGAACGGGAAATAAAATCCGTTGTGCCCACAGCCATGTCTATAGTATTATCCCTTTTCTTTGTTGTTGTGGGTTATATTGTTTATCACGCCACGCTTTATAATTCGATAGGCTTGCCGGGTGGGTCTATTCCTATAGCGCTGCTGTTTCAAGGCATATTTTTAATTATGTCACGCAATAATGCGTTTGTTCAGTTGATAGGATATATGGTTATGGAAAACAGTCTGTTTTTGTTTGGCGGATATCTGTTTCCCGAGCTGCCGCTTGTTATAGAAGGCGGCATACTTCTGGATTTAATAGGTATAGTTATGATTTCCGGTATTATTATGAGACTCAGAGAAGAAAATGTTTCAAATATTATAGATGAATTTAAGGAATTCAAGGGGTAATAATTCATGTTTTTATACTACCTTCCGCTTATCGTTACGGTTTCGGCTGCTGTAATATGCTTTGCCGCTAATGACAAAATATCAAAAATATTGACGCTGATATCGGCTTCCGTAAGCATACCGGTTTCTTTGTATATATGGGTTTTAAACAGTGTATCCACGCAGTTTTTATACATAGACGCTATCTCAAAAATAATGCTTGTTACCATTTCCATTATTTATTTAACCACATCCATTTTCAGCAGCAGTTATTTCAAACATATACCGAAGCCGCTTTTGAAAAAAAATCTGTATTGGGCTTTTTTAAATCTGTTTGTGCTGAGTATGTTCTTTAGTGTCATGGTCAACAACTTAGGCTTAATCTGGATCGGCATAGAGGCCACGACAATAACAAGTGCACTGCTTGTTGCAATAGACAACAATTTCCCGTCTATAGAGGCATCATGGCGATATATTATTATTGTTTCCGTCGGTCTTGTTATTTCACTTGTCGGTATAATTTTTATATACGACCAGACACATACACTCAATATTGCAAATATGTTGAAAAATCATGCGAGTGAGAGCAGAATAATCTTAATAGGATCAGCTATGGCTATTGTGGGTTTCGGCACAAAGGCAGGCATATTCCCCATGCATACCTGGCTTCCGGATGTTCACGGAAGATCCATTGCACCTGTCAGCGCCATCTTTTCGTCCGTACTTTTGCCGTCTGCCCTGTTTGGAATAATACGTATATCTCAAATTGCGCCGTTTGAAGATATTAAACAATTTATGTTTATTCTGGGTATTTTGACTATTGTATTTGCATCAATATTTATGATCAATCAAAAGTATTATAAGAGAATGTTTGCCTATTCTTCGATGGAAAATATGGGTATGATTCTGATAGGTATATCGCTTGGAAAAGCCGGCCTGCTCGGCGCTATGATACTTTTAATATCACATGCGTTTGCCAAATCATCGGTTTTTTATTTAACAGGCAATATACTTAGTGCGTATAAAACAAGAAAAATCGCTCATGTTTATTCACTTGTTAAGAATATGCCGTACACTGCATACGGATTAATTCTATCATCGCTGGCTGTAACAGGCGCTCCTCCGTTTGCCATATTTATAGGTGAATTTTTTATAATCTCGGCTGTTTATCATATATATGGATTTGCCTATGTAATTATTATACTCCTTGCTCTGTTGACAGCTTTTCTTTCTATAAACTATAAGGTTGCCAAAATGTCGTTTTCTGAAAGGAAATCTACTCAAAAGACAAAGGATGAATGGGTAAGCGCACTAATACCTTTGATTAATCTTACTCTGTCGTTTTGCGTTTTATTTGCAATACCGGCCATTAACAATATTTTGAAGGGGATTACAGGATGAGATTGCTTGGCGTTCTTGAAAAAGATTCAAAAGAGCTGCTGATTCTGCAGGATAGGAATCAACTTTCTCTTGAGAGTATCGATAATATAAAAGAAAAGTTTGCAAATTACACTATGCTCAAAAATAGAGACAAACATATAGGCTCTAAAGCAGTTAAAGGAAACGGGGTATTCAACTTTAGATACGGTCCTGTAACAGGCGGTGTCGGCGACGCCGGTGTATTCAATATATATACGTATGGAGAAAGAATTTTATCCGTTGATATTGATCCGGGATATAAAAAAAGAAACATAGAAACATTGATTAAAAATACCGCTTTGCACCAAGCTGTAAATTGGAGCGAGAATGTATGCTCAAACTTTGCTTTCTCGCACTCCTGTGCTTTTTTAAGAGCCGTCGAAAAAGCAGGCAGTTTCAGGTCCGACGAGGTTACTCAAAGAATAAGAATTATAGGCATTGAACTGGAGAGAATATATAATCATCTGTATGTTATATCTCGTCTTTCAAAAGGAGCCTCCCAAAATGTTCTGGCTTCTCATTTGGAAGGACTTTTTGAAGAAGCACTGAGGACAAATAAGCTGTTTTCAAACTCAAGATTTTTGAAGCATACAAACGATTTATTTATAGATAAAAATAACTTTAAAAAATTGGATGAAGCGGCTCTGAAAACTAAGAATATAAAAGAAAAGTTTGAGGAACTTTATGAGCATAGTCTCGCAAGCTGGAATTTTATAGACAGACTTTATAAAACTGCCGTATTGGATCAAAAAAAGGCTTTGGAAATAGGCGTTACAGGCCCTACTCTCAGGGCTGCAGGATGCAGAGAAGATTTAAGAGTGTATGAAAAGTTTTACGATAATTTTAAGATTATAACAAAAGATAAAGGTGATGTGCTTGCAAGGATGCAGGTTAGAGCAGAAGAGATAATGTTATCATGTGATATGGTAATAGATCAAATAGATAAAATCAAAAAAATGCAGCAAAATAACAGCAAAATAGACGAGCCTTCCATTTCAGGCTTTGGTATGGGATATTGCGAATCTCCAAGCGGTCTTGTTCTCTATTTTGTGAATATGAACAAAGGCATTGTTCAGGATGTTTATATTTCAACACCGTCTGTTTTTGGATTTAAGGCATTTGCCGATTCTTTTGTCGGTTATATTTTTACTGATTTTAGTTTCTCGTTCGATTCTTTCGGTATAAATTTTGCGGATTGCGCAAGGTAGGGGTGCTGTTATGAAATCGTGGGCATTATACGGAATAACAAGAAAACTAACGGAACCATTTAAAAAATTAGAAGAGAATACAGGAAAAATGGATAAAATATTCCGCAGATCTTTGAATATATATCCTATCGATGTAGGCAATAACGGGGATTTGAATTTTGAGATGGCAGCACTTGCCGCACCTCAATATAATATACATAGATTTGGAATATTTTTTGCAGACTCACCGAGACACGCAGATGTTTTGCTTGTTTTGGGAAGATGTTCCGAAAAGATGGTTGGACCGCTAAAGGAAACGGTAAATCAACTACCCAAGCCGTTTAACATTATAATAGTAGAAGACGGCACTGATTTCGGCATAAGTGCAAGAGATTTGAGTCTTCCTAATGTTATAGCTTATTACGACAAAAAACTTGAAGCAGGTGAGATATTGTCTGTTCTCCTCAACATAACAGGAGACAAAAAATGATATATACCATTATAGGTTTGTATATTTTAGGTTCGTTTACAGGATTCATAGGCAGAAAAATAAGTTATTCGATGGCCATAATTGCTTCTGCTTTCTCTTTTATAGCGGGGTTTGAAGCTAAGTTTATGGGAAATACCTTATCGGCTGTATTCAGTTTTTTACCCAACATAACTGTCGGAATCAATATAGATGGTCTAAGCGGTTTATTCTTGATGATAGCTGCAATATCATGGACGGCCGTATCAATATTTTCTCTGGATTTTGGAAACCACTACAGAAAAAGAATGGCTGTATTTTTAAATTTGTCTATGCTGGGAATGTTTTTGATACTTACAGCCTACGATGCATTGACGTTCTTGAGCGGGTGGGAAATAATGACCATTGCATCTTATTTTCTGATAACAGAGCACGAAGGTGCATACAAAGAAGCTTTTCAATTCTTAGCTTTCGGTGAATTATCGACAATAGCACTTATTCTGGCTTTTGTAGGACTAAACGCCTCAGACGGCTCATTCGTGTTAATAAAAGCAGATTCTAACAGCGTTGTATTTTTGGTATTTGCATCTTTGGCTTTTATTATAAAGATGGGCATAGTGCCGTTTCATACATGGCTTAAGGAAGCGCATTCTAAAGCTCCTTCAAATGCATCTGCTCTTCTGAGCGCGCCTGTTACGCTTATGGGTGTATATGGTCTTGCAAGAGTTATAAACATAACAGGATACACTCACGTATGGGGATTGTTGGCGATAATATTGGGGAGCGTATCAGCTTTCTGGGGAGCAATGGAAGCTGCAGCCGCCAAAGGTCTAAAAGTTCTGCCTGCATATTCAACCGTCGAAAACAACGGAATGATACTTGCCGCTCTCGGTTTATCTGCGGTTGCATATTCATTCTCAACAAAATCAACCCTGTACGAATTTGCATTTCTAACAGCTGTTGTTTTATCCATAACGCATACTATAGCAAAAACGCTCCTGTTTTTGTCCATAGGACAGGCGAAAGAACAACTTCATGCAGAAAACATAGATAACGTGCGCGGCATACACAAAAGTGTCGGTAAAATTCCGGCTTTGGGTATTCTAATCTCCGGTTTATCATTCAGTGCTTTTCCGGCGCTCTTAGGATATGTGGCAGAATGGATGCTGCTTGAATCTATTTTTCAGTCCTACCAGTTCTCCAGCATTCTGGATAGGGTTGTAAGCTTAACAGGCGGAGTATTGCTGTCATTAGCCATGGGGTTTGCATCATTTTCAATGATCAAACTTATAGGGTATTCCGCTTTGGGCTACCACCATGAAAAAAAGGCTGAACCTATGCCGACGTTCTTTATGAATGTGGCTGAACTGTTTTTAATCGCTATGATATTCGGAATAAGTTTTTTTGCTTCAGATCTGTTTTTGGGACTTGGCTATTCAAAGTTTGTTATAGGTGCTCTCGGTATACCGCAGGGATGGCTCCTGGCAAGCGCAGAGCCTGTGTTCGGTGTGATATCGCCTGCGTTCTTTGTGCTGGTTATTACCGCTTTGTCTGTCGTTCCATTTCTTATTTATTTTAGAAGTAAGTTGACAACAAAAAAAGTTGCCTCATGGAACGGCGGTTTGGCATTAAAGGAAGAAGAATATTTCACGGCAAATGCATTTTCGTTTACCATCGAACATATACTGAGATTTGTATATATGACAAAAGAAAGAACAAACAAAAACAGATCTTATGTTGCAATCAGTGATGTTTTTGAATCTTTCTATAAACAGATAGTGACATTTATTAAAAAAATAAGCTATTCCGTAAGTAGGTTTGTCATGAACGGCAAGGTATATTTTTACATTTTGTATATTCTTATCATGTTCATACTTATTTTCGTAGTATTTGGATAAACGTTTGCTTAATTGCTTATTATCGATGCAGAAATACTTTATTTCTATAATTTCACCGAAAATAACTTTAAGAAAGATGGATACTCCAAAGACGGCAAAATCAATCAGCCTCGGATTGTATTGGTGTTAATATCGGAAAATTAAGAGATAGATTCAAAAAAAGCGCCTCTCCAAAAAAATTCTCTGAAAAACAGCGGAAAATTGACAAATAAATTTTTCATATTATATTATTAATTAGTAATTTAAAGGAGGTGCAACATGTTTAAATTACGGTCTTTGTTTTTTTCATCGCTAATGTTTATTTTGATATTTTCGGCTACTTCGACTTTTGGGAAAAGTATTCCGAGTGTTATCAAAATAGGAACGCTGTATGCATCAACCGGTCCATTCGCAAAAGCGTCGGAGTCTCAATTCAAAGGGTTAAAGTTTTGGGTTCATAATGTAAATAGTAAAGGCGGAGTTTTTGTCAAAGCGTTTAAGAAAAAAATTCCTATTAAACTTGTAGCCTACAATGATCAAAGTTCCACTGCAACGGCTGCCGCTATGTACAATCAACTTATAACACAGGACCATGCAAATATTCTTGTTGCGGATTTTGGTTCTGTATTAACTTCTGTGGCTGTACCGTTGGCAAAGGAGCACAGAAGGCTGCTTTTCGATGTAACCGGTACAGGTGCAAAGTTTTTTACACCCGATAACCCGTATGTAGTGTTAACCAGCCTGCCAACATCGGGCAGATGGCCATATACGCTGGCTGATTTTATAATTAAGCACAAGATCAATAAAATTGCCATTATTTATTCATCCAACGATTTTGATCAATCACAGGCCATAACATTGCACAACAAGCTTCGAAAAGCTGGAGTTGATATTGTTTATTATAATGCCGTTCCGTCGAGCACATCCAACTATGCTGTCTTGCTTCACAGCATAAAAGCCAAAAATCCTAATGCCGTTATAGAATTCGGATATCCCAATAACGACATAGCGTTTTTACAAAATTTAGGCTCAAGCGGTCTAAAATTTAACATGGTATTTACGGTTTTTCCGGGACAATTGTTTAAACTCCTAAAAAGCAATGTAGGCGAACAGGGTTTAGCGTACACATACACATATCCGACTCCTCCGCTTTTAAGATACAATAAAGTTAATCTCGGCGTGGGCATAGATGAATTTGAACTTGCGTTTAAAGCGTATTCAGGAAAATCTCCAAACTTTTTAAACGTCGCAGGTTATAATGTCGGATTGATAATTAAAAAGACGTTAGAGACGGCAAATCGATATAATCAGCTTTCATTCAGAAGAGCCATAGGTAAATTTTCAGGAAAGGTGTTTACATTAAATGGTTTATTTATGGTTAATAAAAAAGGTGCGCAAATTGGTGAAATACTGCCTATTGCACAATTTGTGATGAAAGACAGCAAATTGAAAATGAATATAGTGTATCCTGAAAAGATGAAAACTGCCGATGCCGTTTATCCGGCACCTTAAAAATTATTTAAGAGGGGCGCTAAACTCTACATAGCGCCTCTTAAGTCTATTCTGTTACAGGGAGTAGAAATAAAGTTATATGTTTGAATATACTGTTTTAGCCGGCATAATGTATGGTTTGTATTTTGGCCTTGTGGGCATTGGGTTAAATTTAATATTCGGCGTTATGCGTATGATAAATTTAGCACATGGGGACTTCATTATGCTCGGCGCATTTTTAGCATATTGGCTTTTTCATCTTTTTGGTATAAATCCTCTGATTGCTATTGCAATATCGTGCGTTGTATTTCTATTTTTAGGTATTGCGTTTTACTATATTTTTGTGCCGAGACTGCTGCAGTCAAAAGATCCGGAAATGCTTTCCTTTATATTGTTTTTCGGGCTTTCGCAAGTAATTGAAGCAATTATCATTTTGTCATTCGGCAACAATCAACGTTCCGTACCTTCAAGCACTTTTGGGCATTCTACTTTTTCTATTTTGGGTAACCGATTTCCGATATCCTGGCTTATTGTGACTATAGTTGCAATACTCGTTTTCATAGCAGTATACTGGTATTTTTATCATACAAAACTGGGCTATGCTACAAGAGCAATAATGGCAAGCAGAGACGAATCTTTAGTCAGCGGTATAAATGTTAACAGGGTTTCTGCTTTTGCGTTTAGTATAGGCCTCATATTGGCATCCATTGCCGGTATTTTTAGCTTTTTTATGATAGGCGCCGCATATCCCTCTATGGGTACAAATTTAACAGTAATTTCTTTTGCAATAATAGTACTCGGCGCATTGGGTAATCCAATGGGCACTATTATAGGAGGCCTTATATACGGTCTTGCTATAATGTTTATGCAAACATATTTATCATCATGGTCAAATCTTTTGCCATATCTTTTGTTGATAGCTATAATGTTGTTTAAACCGGAGGGATTAATAGGAAAGACGGTGCGCAGTGCTTAAAAAACGAATAGGCAGTTTTGGCATAATATTGATTATTGCATTAATTTTTATATTTCTGCCCTTTGTTTATAATAACCAGTCTTTTTTGTTTAATATGATGCTTTATATAGCACTTGCCGAAGGTTTAAATATAATATACGGCTTTACAGGTTATCTGCCATTTGGGTATGTCGGTTTTTTTGGGGCAGGTGCTTATAGTGCATCACTCGCTATTCTTTTTTTACATTTTCCACCGCTCTTATCTATATTTATTGGTGGTGCAGGCGCATTTCTTGTAGGAATTATTCTTATGCCGCTGCTGAAACTTTCAGGTGCATATTTTGCAATAGCAAATTTAGCAGCTTCTCAGGCTCTGTATTATATAGTTGCAAATCCCAATTTAGAAAGTATTACACATGGCCCTTATGGAATAAGCCTGGCTTCTATTTATAATCCCCATGCAAGCTATTATACCATGCTTGCCGTTTTGGTGCTCTCCATGATAATTGTGCTTTTTATTCGTACATCGAATTTCGGATTATCACTCCTTGCAATAAAAGAAGATCACATTACGGCATCACTCGCAGGTGTAAATGTTGCGAAGGCAAGAGCGATTGCATGGGGCTTAAGTGCATTTGTTGCCGGATTATCAGGTGCATGTTTTGCATGGTACGTATCTGTTTTTTATCCGGGCACGGTATTCAGCTTAAATATAAGCGTAATTGTAATAGTTTTTGCTTTGTTCGGCGGAATAGGAACAATCGCAGGGCCTCTCGTCGGCGCACTTATTTTATACAGCTTTTACAATTTCATAGGCATATCTGCTCCTGAATATTTCCAGCTGCTTTACGGAATACTGATAATAGTATTGGTACTGTTCCTGCCCGACGGCATAACATCCATTTTGCAAAAAAGAAAAATATATGTCCCTTGATAACCTTATGTTAAATGTCGAAGGACTTGTAAAGAAATTTGGGAATTTTAGAGCGCTTGATGGTGCAGATATATCTGTAAAAGAAGGCAAAATTTTAGGATTAGCCGGACCGAATGGTTCAGGTAAAACAACGTTTATAAATGTTGTTTCAGGAGTTTATAAACCCAACGGCGGTAAAATATTTTTTAATGGTAAATCCATATATAAGTTAGAACCGCATACAATTGTTCATTTAGGTCTCAACAGAACATTTCAGGTTCCTAAACCATTATCAGGATTAACGGTGGAACAAAACGTTAAGGTAGCTGCGGTATATGGTTCGAAAGAGGGCAACGTAAAAGATAAAATAAATAGTGCATTGAACAGCGTTGAGCTGGATAATGTGAAACATAAAGAAGCGTCAAGTCTCACATCTGCTCAGCAAAAATTATTAGGCCTTGCAAGAGCTTTGGCTACAAATCCAAAAATGCTTCTCATTGACGAAATAGCTGCAGGATTAAATCAGCATGAACTAAAACGGATTGCAGATATGCTTATTAAACTTAATAAATTTGGAATAACAATGATTGTGGTTGAGCATTTGATGAGTTTTTTGGATATACTTACTGATGATGTTGTTGTTATGAATGCGGGTGTTAATCTATTCAGGGGTTCAATAAAAGAAGCTTCCATGAACGAAGAAGTCGTTGAGGTTTTTTTGGGGAGATAATGTGCAGAGGTTATTAGAAATCTCAAACTTAGAAGCAGGGTACGGTTTGATTAAGGTTTTATGGGGCGTAAATTTAGCGGTTAAACAAAATGAGTGCGTCGTGCTGTTAGGGGTTAACGGCGCAGGAAAAACGACATTACTAAAAACAGTGGTGGGATTGTTAAAAGCATGGAAAGGTAAAGTAACTTTTAATTCAAATGATATAACGCATTTAAGATCTGACATAAGAATAGCGAATGGCATAGCTTATATGTCTGAGCTTGCAATATTTCCAAATCTTACAGTTGAAGAAAACTTAAAATTGGGCGGATATTTTAAAAGTGATAAAGAAAATAAGAAACGTATGGAAAAGCTGTATCAATACTTTCCTGACTTAAAAGAATACAAACATAAAATGGGCGGCTCTCTGAGCGGAGGGCAGCGCAAGATGCTTGGAGTAGCGAAAACACTTATGTCCAATCCAAAACTGGTTATCATGGATGAGCCGTCAAGCGGACTATCTCCGAAATTTGTTAAGAGAGCAATTGAAGTGTTGGACATGTTTCATAAAGAAGAAAAGGTTGCTATGCTCATAGCAGAACAGAATGTTTCGTTTTTAGATTTTGCCGAAAAAACATATATATTAGACGGGGGTAAAATAACATTTGAGGGCAGCGTCAGTGAACTGAAATCAAATAATATTATAAGAGAAACGTATTTTGGTATTACTCATTAAGAAATCTCTGCATAATAAACAAATTCACAGCTTTTTATTGTGCAGCGGTCTCACCTTATTTCTTTCCAAAATCCATTTTCATTTTGCATATCGGAACTGTTGCCTTCAACATTCTCCGACAGCTGCGGTTGTCCGTTCAGCATTTTCAAAGTCTCCGGCGGCAAATCGGGAGGAATTGGAAATCTTCCGCTTGCGCTGCCTCTCATTATGCCTCTCATAATTCCTATCCAAATAGGCAAAGCTGCTTTTGCACCGGTCTCTCCCCAGCCGAGACTTTTGCCGTTATCGTATCCTGTCCAAACAACAGTTAGATAGTCAGGTGAATAACCCGCAAACCATGCATTTTTGTAGCCATTCGTCGTTCCGGTCTTTCCTGCCAAAGGAACCCCCAATACCTTTGCGGCGCGTCCAGTTCCGTCTTCTATAACATCCTGAAGCATTTTTGTCATTATAAATCCGGTTGACACTTTGAGCACTCTCTTTGAATTGTCTTTGTGACTATAATAGACTCTTCCGTTAGGACCTGTTATTTTTTTAATGGCATATAGTTCTTTTCTTATGCCATAATTGGCAATTGTGCCGTATGCGGTTGCCAATTCAAATGCACTTAAACTGGCCGAGCCCAGCGCCAGCGTATAGTTTCTTGGTAATTTAGAGGTTATACCAAGCTTTCTGGCATATTTTATCGTTTCATTTATGCCGATTTGGGCAATCAAATTTATGGTTGCAATATTGATTGAGTGCGCCAAAGCATATCTCAATGTCACATTTCCGCGATATTTTCTTTCGTAATTCTCAGGAGTCCACACTTTATTATGAAATTTGAAACTGATAGGTTCGTCCAGAAGCATATCATTGGGTGAAAACCCGTTTGCTATGGCCGCTGTGTAAACAATCGGTTTGAATGCAGATCCGACTTGCCTCCTTGCTTGATATGCCCTGTTAAACGGGCTTATTCTAAAACTGAATCCGCCTACCATTGCCAGAATCTCTCCGGTATGCTGCCTGATAACCAAAGCTGCCCCTTGAGGCATCGAACCTTTTCTTCTAAGTCTTATCAATCCTTTTTTGATCTCTGTTGTTGCAATCTTCTGATATAGCGGATTCAGCGTTGTGTAAACTCTCAGGCCTCCGTTGTAGAGTACTTTTTCTCCGAACATTCTTATTACCTTTTGTCTTACATATTCGGTAAAATAGCCGTATGCCCAGCTCGGTATCGATTTTGATCTAAGTTTAAGATTGCCGTTTAATGCATTTTGGTATTGTTTCTCAGTAATTTTACCAAGTTCATACATTCTTTTCAGCACATGGCTTATTCTTTCTCTTGCAAGCCTGGGATGCCTGTATGGATTATATCTTGAAGGAGCCTCTATAACTCCGGCAAGAGCGGCGGATTCCAGCAGATTAAGGTGGCTGGCACTTACGCCGAAATATCGTTCAGCAGCATCCTCTATTCCGTATGAACCGTTGCCGAAATAGATCTCGTTAAGATACAGTTCAAGAATCTTTTTCTTTGAATAACGATTCTCCATCTTATACGCAAGCACAACCTCAACAGTTTTCCGGTAAATACTCTTTTCCGGGGATAAAAAAATATTCTTTACAAGTTGTTGAGTGATTGTACTTCCGCCTTCACTAAATTTCCCTGATATTATATCGCTGACTAATGCTCTTAATATGCCTTTGAAATCTATAGGGCCATGCTCAAAAAAACGCGAGTCCTCGGTTGCGACAACTGCATCAATCGCAATCTTGGCAACGGATTTAAGGGGAATTATTTTTCGCTGATGATATCCGAAACTGGCTATTATTTCACCGTCTGATGCATATATAATTGATGAGGACGGCATTCTATAACTTGAAATATCGGCAAATTTATTTTCTGTTGCGACGCTTATCATAAAAAAGAGTATTGCTGCCGCAACCACCATAAAAAAAACAATAAAGCTCAAAAGGATAAAAAATTTTCTAATCAATTGATTTATCGGGTTCCTTCCCGATTCTATTCTCTCTGCAGCAATTTAATTCTCACAGTCTATCAACTATTCTAATTGACTTACAATATTCGTTATGCTGTCAGCGGCCTCTTTAAGATCCTCCATGGATGCTGCAAAAGAAAAACGAATGAAATTATCATCTCCGAATCCAATTCCCGGAACACTTGCAACTTTTGCCTCATCTATAAGCAGGTTGGAAAAATCAATCGATGAGATTATCTCCTTACCATTAAACCGTTTCCCGTACAAATCGCTTATATCCGGAAACAGATAAAATGCACCTTTCGGTTTAAAGCAGCTTATTCCTTCTATGTTGATAATCGCATTATAAAAATAGTCTCTTCTATTTTTGAATGCGTCAACCATTGTCTCAACGCTTTTTTGAGATCCGTTCAAAGCCTCTACTGCTGCAGCCTGAGCTATTGAGCAGGGATTAGATGTACTTTGGCTTTGAAGTTTGGTCATCGCCTTGACAATTTGCTCATCCGCTCCTATCCATCCTATTCTCCATCCGGTCATAGAATATGTCTTTGAAACACCGTTAACAGTTAATACTTTTTTCTTCGCTTCCGGCGATAGTGCTGCCGGGCTCACCGGTTTAAATCCGTCGTAAGTAATCTTCTCATATATTTCATCAGACACAATATAAAGATTATGCGCCAGAGCAATTTCTGTAAGTTCCTCTATTTCATTGCTGTCGTATGCCGAACCTACAGGATTTGACGGAGAATTTAAAACAATCATTTTTGTTTTGGCGGTTATACTCTCTTTCAGCGTTTCCGGCAAAATCTTGTAATCGGTGGGCGCGGTTGAGATTATTATCGGGGTTGAACCGGCATATCTTACTCCGGCCTCGTAGCTTACCCAATATGGAGCCGGAAGTATTACCTCATCGCCCTTTTCAAGAAGTACCTGAAAAAGATTAAAAAGTGTGTGTTTTGCACCGTCAGACACACAAATGTTATCCTTGCCGTAACTGATATTATTGTCTTTCCCGAACTTATCTACTATAGCTGATTTGAGTTCGTCTATTCCTCCGACAGCGGTATATTTGGTAAACCCGTCATTTATAGCACGGATTGCAGCCTGCTTGATATTATCCGGTGTATCGAAATCGGGTTCACCTGCCGAAAGATTTATGATTCTAATCCCCTGTGCGTTGAGCTGCTTGCATTTTGTGCTGACCGCAAGCGTGGCCGAAGGCTTAATCAACCCGATTCTTTCCGACAATTTCATTTTCTTTCTCCTTTTATTATCTTTAATTTTTCTCTCATAGATTCTGCAACAATTTTTGACACCATGTTCTTTATACACCCATCATTCAAAAAAACATTCTTTACAATGCTTGAGCTCAAAAACGAGTACTTGATAGAGGGCATCAGAAACATCATCTCGATAGAATTATCAAGCTCCCTATTCATAAACGCCATTTGCAGTTCAAACTCAAAATCACTAACCGCTCTCAATCCCCGTATCACAATTTTGGAATTATGCCTTTTGACAAAATCAACAAGCAGCCCGTCGAACAACTCAATCTTAACTTCTTTAAGACCTTCTTCTTTTAGACTTTCGGTTGCCATCATTAAACGTTCCTCGGCTGAAAAGAGCGGCTCCTTTTGGGAATTTTTTGCTACTGCTACAATCAGTTCATTAAAAACGTTAAGACTGCGCTTTATGATATTTATATGCCCTTTTGTTATCGGATCAAACGTTCCGGGATATATTGCGACCATATCAGCTGTCAGCTAAAGGAAAAATAGTTTAATACTGTCATACCATGCAACCTCACCTTCAAATTTTTTGCAAAATTAGTTTTAAAAACCTCTTTATACTCTAAAACAACTATGCCGCTTTCAATATCTGTTATGCTCTGTCTCGTATCTCTTATAATACAGTCAATCTTTTCAGCAGGCATGTCATAGGGCGGATCTATAAATATAATATCATACTTCTCTCTGCCGGCTGCCAAAAACTGCTCTGCAGTCTCGTGCTCTATCTTAACGCAGCCGGATAGATTACACCTATCCCTGTTTTCTGCAATTATTTTAACAGCTTCTCTCCTGTAATCAACCATTGTAACAACTGCTCCTCTGCTTGCCGCTTCAATGCCTATAGAGCCCGTTCCTGCATAAAGGTCCAGAAATTTCAGTCCGCTAATTACTCCAAGTGTATCAAAAAGGGACTTCTTTACAATCTGTCGGGTTGGGCGAAGCCATTTCCACTTTGCAGCGATTAGTTTTTTTCCTTTTAACGATCCGCCTATCACATTCATAATGATCTGTTATTTCAGAGTGTCTCTATTAATTTTAAGTGTTTCAAATTGAAATTCAAAGCGATTGTTCATGGATTAATAGAAGCACCCTTTATCTTATGATCTCCTCTTATTGCATCTATGTCAAGCCCCCACGGTTTTGCAAAGTTACTTCTGACATTATGCCTTTCATGCAATACTTTAGAGTTATAGTACCCCATCTCAGATCTCGGAAAAAGATGTTTAGTCAGGTCAAAATCCGAATGTGGCTGAGCGTCAACGTAGATAGAAACATCAACGGCATCTTTTTCGCTTAAGTTGGGGTTGCCAAGCGGCATATTGTAAAGCACCCAGCTTGCCATCTTACCTATCTTGCTCATTCCGGCACCGGTATTATATGAATTTTTGCCCCACAAAGGAGGAAAATTACCGATTCCCTGCCCGTCTGCACCATGGCATGATGAGCATCTGCTTTCATAGATTCCCTTACCCAGTACATAGTTTCTATGAGTCGCAGATTTTATAATAGGATTAAGTTTTTTATTAGGCCATAAGTTTGTATAGTATGGATTGACAGGCTTTTTAGGATTCATCTTTATCGGCAATCCTTCTGAAAGCCATGTTACATAAGCAGCCATTGCAATAGAAGCCTTCGTATCGATGATGGGTCGTTTTCCATCCATGCTTCTCATAAAACAATTGTTTATACGATCCTGAAGCGTTTGAACGGTCTTCTCCCGTTTTGAATATGCAGGGAAAGATAATGCGGTTCCGATAAATGTTCCCAGCGCCTTGGTTTTACCGCCGTTTATATGGCAGCTTGTGCAGGTTAGTTTGTTGCCGACCAAATTTTTTGTCAGTGGGTTTGTGTTGGTGTGCATTATAATATTTTCACCAAGTTTTACCATCTTTCCAAGCTCGCCGGATGGGTATTTTGCAGGCGGATTTGGAACCTTTGGATAGGTTACCGCTAATGAACCTACGGCAAAAGAACAACTTAATATTGCTCCGGTTATTCCAATCAAACTCAATCTTACTTTTCCCATAAAACGCCTCCTAAGCATTGTCTATTTTTGCTCTCTAATTCGACCAGGTCAATCATAGCAAACTGTATATTATTGTAAACCCGCTTTATTTACAAACGACACTAATCTTAAAAGCGTTAAAAGCATTATTTGTCGAAATTTCAACAAGGCAGCTATAGTCTATGTCGAGCAATTTTGAAACATATCTGATCGTCTCAACGATAAATGCAGGCTCGTTTCTGCGTCCTCTATACGGAACAGGCGCAAGGTACGGCGCGTCAGTTTCAAAAATTAGTCGATTTATTGGAATCTCAGATACCATATTCTGCAGATTGCCGGCTTTAGGATATGTAACGATACCGCCTATGGAAAAATAGCTTCCATTTTTAACTCCAAATTCAAAAATCTTTTTATCACCTGTAAAACAGTGAAAAATTATCGTTAAACTATCTTTATAGTTTGATAAAATTTCCAGAGTATCAGCTGCAGCATTCCTTGTATGAATAACAACCGGCAGAAACAGATCCGATGCGATCTTGAGAAACTTTTCAAAACAGTCTTTCTGAACAGATTTGGAAATATCCGAATGATAATAATCCAATCCGATTTCTCCTATTCCGGCACATTTCGGATGTTCAGCCATCTTAGTAAGGTAGTCAAAATGTTCCTTATAACCATCGGCATCCTCAGGATGTATCCCAACGAGATACCATATACCGGGTATTTCTGCAATCTTAACAGCTTTTCTGAGATTCGCAGCAGTTGTTCCCGGTAGAATGAACCGGTTTACTCCGGCACTTCTTGCTCTGATGATTACCTCATCCGTATCATCGAATTCTTCTAAATCCAAATGTGTATGTGTATCAATAATCATAGTAGAATGAACTTTGATAGTCATAGCAATCCACCCAGCTCCTTTAATTTATTTTTCGAACAATTAAACTAAGCTGCACCTCTGTTGATTATGAACGATTTAAATTGAAAGTTCAAACCCGCCGGTAAGGTATAGATTACAGACGCACCATAGCCGATTGCCAAAATTCGGGACCTAATATAAATAGAGGTACCTTAAACAACGCATTATAATGCGTTACCAATTAGGAAGCAATTATAAGATTACTGCTCAATGTGTCATTTATCAAGAAGTTGAATTTGAAATCGTCATTGTCAAGAAGAAAAAATAGGTTATCATAAGAGTAATGGACCTTCATCAATATCTTGACATATTAGATAAAAAGAATGATCTTGCAGTTATAGACGCCGCGGCTTCTGTCAATCAGGAAATCCCTTATATAGCATCTGAAACAGTAAAAAAAGGCGGAAAGGCGCTGCTCTTCAAAAATCCGTCAGGCTACAAAATTCCGGTTGCAATGAATCTGTTCGGAAGCAGAGAAAGGATGAGTATAATTATGCGCGGAAATCTTGAGCATCAAGCGGAAAGAATTAGAGAACTCCTCTCTTTTTCGCCGCCATCGGGAATGCTTGATAAAATGCGAATGGCATATAAGCTTAAAAAATTAGCAGATTTTACTCCGAAAATGGTTTCAAGGGCAGATTTTAAACAGATACACAAAGATAACATCAAAGATATTCCCGTTACTACAAGCTGGCCGCTGGATGGCGGAGCCTTTGTGACTCTGCCTCTTGTAATAACAAAAAATCCGATCACGGGAAAACTTAATTGCGGAATGTATCGAATGCAGATTTACGACAATCGAACAACCGGCATGCATTGGCAGATTCATAAAAACGGAGCCTCGCATTTTGCCATCGCAAAAAAGATGGGCAAAGACAAAATTGATGTTGCGGTAGCATTGGGCGGAGATCCTATCCTGACATATACAGCCACAGCTCCTCTTCCTGAGGATACAGGTGAATTTCTTTTTGCCGGGTTCCTGAGAAATGAGGCTGTCAGGCTTGTTCAATGTGAAAACTCCGATCTCGCCGTTCCTGCGTCCTCTGAAATTGTAATAGAAGGCGAGGTGTCGCTGAATGATCTGAGAGAAGAGGGACCCTTTGGTGATCACACAGGATATTATTCGTGGAAAGACAAATATCCCGTATTTCGAATAAAAGCGGTATACAGAAAAAAAGATGCGATTTATCCTGCAACGGTTGTAGGAAAACCAATTATGGAGGATGCATTTTTGGGACTGACTACAGAAAGACTTTTTCTTCCTATGCTGCAAAAGATAATTCCGGAAATTGTCGATCTTCATCTTCCGCCATACGGCTTATTTCATAATCTTGCATTTGTTTCGATAAAAAAAAGATTTCCCGGGCAGGCGCGTAAGGTAGCATACGGATTATGGGGAATGGGAATGCTGTCTCTCACAAAGATGATAGTTGTTTTGGATGAAGACGTTGATATTCACAATATAAATGAGGTGATATGGAGAATCGGCAACAATAGCGATCCGGTTAGAGATTCATTCTTTTTGAAAGGTCCTCTTGATGCACTGGAGAATGCATCTGAGAATGCTCTTTATGGAGGAAAAATGGGACTTGATGCAACCAAAAAGCTTCCGGAAGAAGGGCTTTCGAGGTTTATACCTCCTGAAGTTAAACCGGATAAATCGATCGCAAAGCTTGTTCAAAAAAGATGGAAAGAGTATAAAATAGGCCTGAAATAAGGAGGCAAAAGTGAATTTAATTTTTAGCAGCAAGGGTATTGAACTTACAGAGGCAATGAAGCAATATGCCGCAAAAAAGTTTGGTAAAATCGAAAAGATTTGCCCGAGAATATCTGAAATTAAGATAAATTTCAGAGTAGAAAAATATAGGCAGATTGTTGATGCAGTTACAAGTTTAGGACAGGAAACCATAAAGATAAGTAAGGAGTCAAAAGATATTTACAGCTCTGTTGATATGGCATACGATCTTTTTGAACGAAAAATCAGAAGGTTTAAGGAAAAACTTTCAAGCGGCAAAAATATTCCAAACCCGCAACCGAATAAAAAGGCTGCAGACAACAGGTTAATTTATAAATCTTATACAATAAAGCCGATGCATATCGAAGACGCCTTAATGAAACTGGACTCGGATGATAAACCATTTGTTGTATTCGAAAATGCAGAAACACTTAAAACATCAATACTATACAAAGATAAAAATGAAAGAATCTGTATTATAGAGACGGTATAATGATACTAACAGGCAAAATATTTATAAGATAATTGGTAAAAATATGATTTTGCTATATTATGTCTGATAAACTTATTCTTATCACCGGTTTATCGGGATCCGGCAAAAGCAGCTTAATAAGCCTGCTTGAGGATACGGGTTTTTTTACAATAGAGAATTTACCGTTTTCAATGATAAATTTCCTGAGCATAAAAGATTACAGAGATGCTCCTGTGGCCGTTGTAAGCGACATTCGCGATCTTGCATTTATTGAAGATAGCGACAGACTCAATGATCTTATTGGAAAATTTAGCGGAAAAATTCTGTTTATGACAACGAGATCAGATGTACTTTTATCACGTTTCAGACAAACAAGAAGAATACATCCCCTTACGGTACTTAAAAACCTCAATCTAAAGGACGCAATAAAAGAAGAACGGGAGCTGCTAAGCCCTATACAAAAAAAGGCTGATATATCACTTGATACGTCTTTAATGGATCTGCCCGATCTTAAAAGATGGGTCAAGAAGCAGTTTTTCAGCTACAAAAATACTCTGTTTCGGATATCAATAATATCATTCGGTTATAAGTTTAGCATTCCTCCGGAAAGTGACCTGGTATTTGATGTAAGGTTTCTGCCTAATCCATACTTTGAAAAATCGTTGAGAAAGAAAAGCGGGCTTGACAAATCCGTTCAGCAGTGGATGCAGCGATCTCCGCTTACCGATCAGCTGAAACAGAAACTGTCCGCTTTTATCAGTTATCTGATTGAGCAATACAAGCAGGAAGGGAAAAAATATTTAACTATTTCAATCGGCTGCACGGGAGGAAGACACAGATCGCCGTTTATTGCAACCTATATAAAAGAGTTCCTGGAAAGCAAGAAATACGAAGTTGACATATACCATAAGGATATAGACAAAAATTATGAGCAATAATCTACTTGACTGCCGGTCATTAACAAAAGATACAATAAAAAGAATTATGAAAAAGGCTGCAAATTACAAGAACGACTTCATAAATGGGCGACTTCGGCCTGAACTTTCCGGTAAAACCGTTTTTATGCTGTTTTTAGAACCGTCAACACGCACAAGATGTTCTTTTGAAATGGCGATAAAGCGTCTTGGTATGATACCGATAAATATATACGGCAGTTTTTCAAGCATAACAAAAGGAGAAACGCTTGAAGATACTATTTTGAATCTATCGAAGATGCATCCGTCTGCATTTGTTATAAGACACCAGGATTCCGGTATCTGCTGCCGATTGTTGGATATTACAGATATCCCGATTGTAAATGCCGGAGACGGAACTCATGCTCACCCATCTCAGGCATTGCTCGATCTTTTTACCATATTGGAAAAAAAAGGCACTGCTAAAGGTCTTAATGTGTCTATTATCGGGGATATATTATCAAGCAGAGTAGCGAAATCGGACAGCGAACTGCTGACAAAAATGGGATGCAATGTAACGCTGTTTGGACCGGCCACAATGCTTCCCGAGCGTTCATATATGCCTAATGTAAAAATAGCAGACAGCATGAAAGAGGCGATGAGTGAAAAAGATGTTATAATACTTCTTAGAATTCAGCTTGAAAGAAACAGCGGAGGCAACATCTCTTCGCTTAATGAATATCACAAACATTTTGGAATTAATCAAAAATTGATAGAGAGAAAAACAATTATTATGCACCCGGGTCCATTCAACAGAGGAGTTGAATTGTCGTCTGACATACTGAAATTAGATAATATCGAAATATTCAATCAGGTTGAAAACGGTGTTTTTGTTCGTATGGCCATATTCTGGTGGATAATATCGGGCGGTCGCAAAGAGAAATAACTCCTGTGGATTGAAATCTATTCCCAAAAACCTATATTCAACATCATCCTACTTAGCAGCTGGAGGTTACTTTGAAAAGCCTGAACAGTTTATCGAAAGATCATAATGAAGTGTTGGAAATACTTGAAACCTTTTATCAAACCATAGAAAAAATTGAAGACGGCAAAGCTACCGACCGGAGAAACATCGAGAATATTCTTCGTTTTTTTAACTCGAAATTTTGGCTCCATTTTGACAAAGAAGAACAAACGGTTTTCCCCGAACTCTCAATGTATATAGGCGGAGGCGGCAAACCCTCCGGTCCTGTTGTTGTCATGCTCAATGAACATCAAGTGCTGAGAGAATCTAATAAAAGAATGCAGTCGGCGTATAAAGATTTTGAAACTGACAGCAATATTTTTACAAGTGAAGCAAGAAACTTTACAGGTTTGCTTCGCCAGCATATAAAAATGGAAGAAGAAATGCTATTTCCAATGGCAGATAGCTCACTTGATCATTCTTTAGATGATGAATGGCTGAAAGTATTCGAGCTTATTGAAAAAAACTCCGATACCTCGTAAACGCAGCATTATGAGACCACTACACAATAACATAGAGATATTGTCAAATCTTGTGTACGACAAAGCATATCTTCCGGTAAGATACTATGCATGTTATGCAGCATCTTCTTTTAACTCTCCATCAATAAATATCTTTCCTTCCAATGCAAGAGGAATGAATCTGTAGCCTTAAAGTCTTTTCCATGTTTTCTGAGCCTCCAATGCAAGTTTGAAAGTCATTGTAAGAGCAGCAATCCTTGATCCGCTTCCCTTTGTTCTTTTTGTTCTTAACCCATCTTTATCAGAAATATTTGTATAAGGCACAATAAATTGAGCCACCCTTCCGATAATATTTCCTTCCGAAATGGAGATAATAAATCTCATCATTTACGGAAGGGGGAATAACCAATCAAGATTAGCATACAATGTATCTTCGGTAAAGCTATCCAGCTTGAATATTTGCTCTACAGCTTCTCCTTTTATCCATTCATTGGCAAGATGGTTTCTTGAGCCTTGTGAAATAATCCTG
>CAJVZA010000016.1 GCA_913009315.1 uncultured Hippea sp. | reverse complement strand
CCATTGGTAGGTTAATGGATTTCCGTCTGCATCAAAACTGCCGCTGCCATTCAATGTTACCGTTGATCCTGTTGTGACATTCTGATTAGCACCTGCGTCGGCAACAGGGGGTGTGTTGACTGTGTATGAAGGAGTGATTTCTCCCCACCATGTTCCCCAACGGTCATCATTTGGAGTGCCTCCCGACACGGACTCAGCGGCATATTCCTGAATCGTCCAGAATGTAGTGTCATCTGCCGGGTCAACTACAGTAGAGCTGTAATCGCCCCAGCGTATATCTCCATTGCCGAAACCCTTGCTGTAGCTCGCCTCTCCTTTTTTAAGCACTGTTATTTGACTCATTGCGTCTGCCGGGTTGTTTGCAGAGCGGGAGACAAAAGCCGCTTCTGCATATCTGTTTGCATCAGAGCGTGAAAAGCCTATAACCGCATCATTATCTTTATTTACGGCAATACCGGGGAAAAAGAGATGTCCGCCGACTCCCGGATCTATGACCCCTGATTGCACGATCGGGTTTCCGGTTGAATTAAGCCGAGCCGGATCGACCTGATACCAGAATATTGCCGTTCTGTCGGCTGTTCCGGTGACGGGCAATCCGCCTGTATGGACAAACCAAAGCTTGCCGTTGCGAAAAACAGCATTAAGAATTCGCGGATCATTGGTGTCAATGAGATCCGTTGTTCCTTTCTGTGCTGCTTCAATCTGAGTTCCATTGTAATTATATACGACATCGAATTCTCCCGACCCGGGGAACGGACCATTTGAATCAGGCGCAACCGACCATACTGGAGAAGAAGCAGTGCCTGAGAGTTCTGAAAGTCGTATTAATTGATTGCCGCTGCCATCGGTTATTCCGTTATCAACGATATATAGATTTGCTTCTGTTGAATCGAATGTCACTGCAGGGGTGAGGGTAAAGCCGCTGCCGGATCCTGTATTATCGTCGAAACCGGTCGGAAATTCCGTATATGCTGCAGTGCCGCCCGCAATAACAGTAGATTTATCGATAACCCACATCTTTGAACCCACAGGTGAGACGCTTGAACCGTTAAACATGTTGGCAGTAATTGCAATCCATTTGGAGTTTATGCCCACTCTCGGAAAATCCGCCCAATCAATGCTGTTTGAATCCGCCTTAAATGAGTAAAAATCCCAGATACCTGTCGGATCACTCGTCCGAGTGACTGCAAGCAGTATCTTAGAATTTGAACCGCCGCCATTGGAACTGCATACGGCTATCCAGTGCCCGCTAAGCGAATCATATACTAAATTTGGATCAAAGGGAGAGACTGACACAGAACTCCAGAATGTTGATAATGAAACTGCTGCACTAACAGTGATGCCGGATTTATCCTGTATTTTTACCTGAGAATTAAGCATAGTCATAACATAATTTGGACCTACTGCCCCCATTGTATCGGGAGGTATTGCTTTGTCATTGTCCGACAGCGCCTGAAAATTTGAGTTGAGTCCAAAAGATGAAAAAGCCGGAGCGGTCTCTGCGGGACTTCTAACGGACAAAGGTATCGTGTATTCTTTCCGCGGAATGCCGATCTCTCTTTCCGGCGGAGCAGGTATAAACGGTATGACGCGCAGCTTTTGACTTTCAGCAGAATACGGTCTTAGTGCCTGCTGCTGAAGCATTCGGTTCCAGGAAACGGATGCAGTCGGTTTGATGGTGAAGGTTTTTCCAGTTACTTGCGCTTTTGCAATTTGCGAGCCTCCAAACAGCATAAAAAATATAAATAATAGATAACTCACCCGTCTTTTCATAATAAATCTCCTTAAACTTCGACTGTTATACCTATTGGCACCTCTAATAATTCATAAACAATCTGAGCCTAAATCAGTCTCCCCTGCGTTGCAAATCTTATTTCTGTCATTACGCAGAGTTATTTTCTTCGTAATTAAGAGAGACTTTTTGCTTGCAACAAATATTTTTCCTGTTATATCTGATTTAAACGTTTTAGTCCAGACGAGTGGCTGCGAATTGTCCTTTGTCTTTGAAATATTTTAACGATTATGCTTGGCATTTTCAGTAAGCGGCGGAATGTTTTTTGAAAATCCGCCGCAGGTAAATAATTTTCGTATTGCTCCGGCAAAAATATCTGATTATGAGACCGCTGCACAATAAACAGAAGCGCTCTATAGAATTTAATTTCCTGAAGATTGCCCGCCCGATATCAGCCTTCCCTGCGGGCTTTATGAGGTTTTCCATATACTTGCGTTTTGCTTCTTTGAATTAACCCGTTAGTCCTTCAGAAGTTTGCCTTGTCTATAGAAAACCTCATGAAAAGCTGTGAATTTGCTTATTGTGCAGTGGTCTCTTGAAGGAAAAGATATTGAATTTACAACACAGACTGAATAAGAAATCAGCCGGCAGCAAAGGCTGTACTCAATAAGGGTTTTAGTACTGAATTTGAGGCTTTTAGCAGTGTAATAAAATTAATAGTAAATTAAAACGGAAACGATTCGAAGTCCCTTACCGGGTATAGCCCGACCGTTATCGACAATTAAAACTAAGGAAATGAGAAGTATTTATCAAACATTTTTCAATCAGGTAATGTTTGGTGGACGATAGGGGGATCGAACCCCTGACCTCTGCCATGCGAAGGCAGCACTCTCCCAGCTGAGCTAATCGCCCGCATCCATATAACTCACCTTATTTATCCCAAGCCATTCTATCAAAAGTAATCAATAATGGAAGGTTTCAGAAAAAATTTATAGTATCTTTGAACTCTTTCAAACCCTTTTCTCTGACAAATTTAACATCTTTCATGTCTATGCCGGTCAATTTAAATGGTTCGATTTTTTCTATATCAATATTTAACGGCTTTTTTCTTCCGATTCCCTCACTATTGGCAATAGCATCAGATAACGCTGTTATAGGTGCATAACTGCTTGCCTCGCTACAAATAATATCATATGGTCCATGATGATTCGACAAGGCAGTAGTTATTATATCGCCGAGATTCCAGATTTTAGCTATTTCTCCAATAAAATGATCATGAGTCATGCCCAGAATATCCAGTTCAACAGCTCTGACTTCTTTATTCTCGTTATAGCATATCTCCAGCACTGTATTGTAATCTTTAGGTATTGCTCTTTTTAATATGACCTTTCCGAAATCGTGCAGCAAACCGATTGTATAAGCAGTGCTTTCCGAAACTCCTCCAATTCTTCTTGCCAATTGTTTGTTCAGAATAGAAACCGCAATAGAATGCTCCCACAGCAATTTATCAGTTAAATCTGTTCTTGAAAATAGATTACTGAGTCCTTTTGTTATGGCAATTTGCCTTACTGTTTCAAACCCGATTCTTGTCGTTGCGTGAATAACGTCTGTTATCTCTCTTCTTGCTGCATAAAACGGAGAATTTGCCATAGTAATTATATTAGCAGTTATAGACGGATCTAATGAGGCTATGCGAGTAATCTGCTCGGCACTTGCATCTGTTTCTATAGCCATAAGAAGTTTTCTCGCCACAATGGGAAATGGGAAAAGATTTTTTGCTGCGTCAATGATCTTATTTGTATCAATCATATAGAGTGATCTTATCACTTTTTTGTTTTTCTGCAAACAACCAACCAAAAATAAGCTTGATATTAAATAAAAGCATGTTAAAATATTATTCAACTATTAGCGGAGGGTTATAATGTTTCATGGAATTGACTTTCTAAATATCGATTCGGATCTATCGGATGAGGAAAAGCTTGTAAGAAACAGCGCAAGAGAGTTTGTTGAAAAAGAGGTGCTTTCGGAAATTTCAACACATTTTGAAGAAGGAACATTTCCGACTAAACTTATAAAAAGGATGGGAGAACTTGGATTTCTTGGTGCAAATATTCATGGTTACGGCTGCAGCGGACTGAATAATGTTGCCTATGGATTGATAAACCAGGAACTTGAAAGAGGTGATACCGGCTTAAGAAGTTTTTCATCGGTGCAGGGAGCTCTTGTTATGTATCCGATTTATGCATTTGGATCTGAAGAGCAGAAAAGGCAATATCTGCCTGAGCTTGCCGCCGGAGAAATGGTCGGCTGTTTCGGACTTACTGAAGCGGATCATGGCTCCGACCCCGGTTCTATGGAAACTAAAGCAGTTAAAAAGGGCGATAAATATGTCCTGAATGGAGCTAAAATGTGGATAACCAACGGTTCTATTGCCGATATTGCCGTTGTCTGGGCAAAACTTGACGGCGTTGTCAGAGGATTTATCGTTCCAAAAGATACGAAAGGATTCTCTTCTAATCTTATAAAGCATAAGATGTCCTTAAGAGCTTCCGTCACAAGCGAACTTGTATTTGGTGATGCTGAGATACCGCTGGAAAATATTCTACCGAAATCAGCCGATCTTAAATCTCCTTTGACTTGTCTCAATCAGGCAAGATATGGAATTGCGTGGGGAGTGTTAGGCTCGGCAATGGCATGTATTGATGAGGTTATAAACTATACAAAAAACAGAACTCAGTTTGGAAAGCCGTTAGCGGCATTTCAACTGACCCAAAGCAAATTGGCCGATATGATAACAGAACTTTCACTTGCGCAGCTTGCAGTACTCAAAATCGGCAGACTTAAGGATGCCGGCAAGCTGAAGCATTATCAAGTTTCTCTTGTAAAAAGAAATAACGTCAGACGGGCTCTTTTGATTGCAAGAGAGGCGCGTGAGATGATGGGAGCAAACGGTATATCACTCGATTATCAGACAATCAGACATATGCTTAATCTTGAAGCAGTCGATACATACGAAGGGGCGTACGAGATTCATAGCTTGATTATCGGAAAGCAGATTACGGGAATTGATGCTATAAGCTGAGCTGCGGGGATAGAGCGCTATGCAATAGATGTTGTAAGTTATGTTGTTTTTGGCGTTGTGACTTTTTAATTTAGGCTTCAATGAGGTTTTTTATAGCGTAAAAATTGAAATACATTTTGACAGTTATACGAAAACAACGGGAAATTAGAATGGTTTTTTTAAATGAAGAATAAAATCTACACTTGACATTATCCATTAAATCAATTAAAAAATATATGATAGGAAAGTTTTAACTAATGGGGGTGTAAAGATGATCAAAAAGATGGGGAATTATTTTGCCGGATGGGCTAAGAAATATATACCTGATCCGTTTATTTTTGCTATTCTGCTTACAATACTTACTTTTATTCTCGGTATAATATTTACAAAAAGCTCTCCTTTCCAAATGATACTTGATTGGTACAAAGGGTTTTGGACACTCCTAAAATTTGCTATGGAGATGACAATAATTCTTGTTACCGGCTATGCACTGGCAACAAGTCCGATAGTCCAAAGATTCTTGAAGTGGCTTGCCGGCATTCCGAAAACTTCGGCCGGAGCTACTTATTTAGTGGCTCTTGTAGCTATTATTGCAGGACTGATCAACTGGGGTTTAGGTCTTATTGTGGGTGCTATTTTAGCTTTGGAAGTAGGTCGTCAAGGCTATAAAAACCATAAAAAGTTTCATTATCCTCTTCTTGTGGCAGCCGGCTATTCAGGCCTTGCAGTATGGCACGGTGGATTTTCAGGATCCGCACCTTTACTTATTGCAACCAAAGGAAATTTTCTAATAAAAGAGATAGGTAGTATTATACCGGTTTCCCAAACATTGGGGAGCACTCTTAATATAGTAATGACTATTATACTAATTATTTTTATTCCACTGGTTCTTGCTCTCATGGCTCCAAAGGATGAAAAAGATATATCCGCAATTCCCGAGGCTGTTCGCGAACCAAAAGAGGTTGTGGAGACGCCCCGATCACAATGGACTGCAGCTGATAAATTAGAAAACAGCATTATCCTTTCAATGCTTGCAGGACTTGCCGGACTGATTTATATAGTTTACTATTTTGGTACTCATGGCTTCTCTCTTAATCTTAACATTGTCAATTTTACATTTCTTACCATTGGTATCATACTTCATAAAAGACCCATAGCCTATGTGCGTTCAATATCGGATGGTATTAGAGGAACCGCAGGAATAGTTCTTCAGTTTCCTTTTTATGCAGGCATTATGGGAATGATGAAATTCTCAGGTTTGGTGATAGTGATTGCAGGATGGTTTATCTCCATTTCCAATGCGACAACTTTGCCGGTTTTCACCTATATTTCTGCTGCAATAGTAAATTTATTTGTCCCTTCAGGTGGAGGACAGTGGGCAGTGCAGGGACCTGTCTTGATAGAAGCAGCAAAATCGCTTCATGTTCCAATTTCAAAAGTTGTAATGCCTTTCGCGTATGGTGATGAATGGACTAATCTGTTCCAGCCCTTTTGGGCATTGCCGCTCTTAGGTATATGCGGCGTGAGGGCGAGAGATATTATGGGTTATGCAATGACACTTATGTTCATAGGCATTCCGATATTTATCGTGGCATTATTCATCTTCTGATATTGTTGGAATACAGGATTTTATAGAAGTACTCAAAACAGATGCAAACGGTATATTATGCGCAGGAGAAAACGATTTGAATAGCTTTGAAATATCAACTTGTGATATATCTAAGTTAGGGGATTAGTAAAATGATCAAGAATGATAGCAATGATTTTCGTTTATATGTAAAAGCACATAAAAAGCGGGCACTTGTAAACAAACTGGTAACTGAAAGGGATGCAGTGGCAAAATTTGTTTCAGACGGCGATTATGTCGCTTATGATTTTTCTTCATTAACGAGAGGACCTCAGGCGTTAATTCGTGAAATTATAAGACAGAAAAAATGTTATCTTTCGATCTGTGCCAAATTTACACTTGCCGAATCTTCGCTCTTGACGGGTGCCGGGTGTGTTGAGAAAATAGATGTGGGATTTCTTGGAACGATTCCATATATAAACCGTGCAGTTGAATCAGGAAAGGTTAAGCTGGAGGAATGGACTAACGGTTCATTGAGCCTTAGACTTACCGCAGGTGCTTACGGAATACCTTTTATAGCTACAAAGGCTGGATTGGGAACCGATACCATAAGGCATTCAAGCGCAGTGATATCTAAAAATCCGTTCACAAACGAAAATGTTCTGCTTTTGCCGCCGCTTAATCCCGATGTAGGTCTAATTCATGTTCAGGAGGCTGATATTTACGGAAATGCACGCGTATACGGTCCAACTGTCTCTGCATTGGAAACAGCGATGGCATCAAAGAAAACAATTGTCTCATGCGAACGAATAATTGATACATCTGAATTTAGAAAAAATCCATCGGCTACAACAATACCTGCATTTTGCGTTGATGCGGTTGTGCATCTGCCTTTTGGGGCATGGCCGGGTGGAACTCAAGGCTATTATGAACTTGACAAGGAACATTTTTTTAAGATGTCGAAGATAACCGATGATGTACATATGAACGATTATCTTGAAAAATGGGTATACGGGTTCTCAAGTCATTTTGAACTGCTTGATTATATAGGAACGGAATCTTTGGCAGAACTTGTAAAACAATCAACAATCATTGAGGGCTATAGATAATGAACGATTATACAGACGGTGAATTTTTAATCTGTCGGACTGCAAGAGTTATAGAGGATAACAGCACTGTTTTTGTCGGTTTTGGATTGCCTCAAGTATCAGCCATGCTTGCCGAGATGCTTTATACGCCGAATATGATACAGCTTTTTGAATTTGGTGCAGTGGGTCCGCAATCAATGATACCATATTTACGAGGAACAATGGGCGGCCCGTCAAACTGTTATAGATCTGTTAAGTGGTGCTCTATGACGGAAGCCTTTTCTTATGCAGCTGCGGGTTATATAGATATCGGCATACTCGGGGCTGTTGAAATAGACAGATACGGCAATATAAATTCAACTATGTTGGGAAATAATTATGAATTGCCGAATGCCCGATTTCCGGGAAGCGGCGGAGGAAGCGAAGTTGCGAGCTATTGCTGGAGAACCGTTATAACGTTGAAGCATGAAAAACGCAGATTTGTGGAAAAATTGTCGTTTTTAACTTCTCCCGGGTATCTTTCAGGAGGAGGGTCACGCGAATCGGCAGGTCTTCCTACCGGCACAGGACCATATATGGTTGTTACATCTGAGGCTATATTTGACTTTGAAACTGAAGATAAGCAAATGAGACTGATTGCTGTAAAAAAAGGCAGGACCGTTAAGGATGTAACAGATGAGATGGGTTTTGTGCCTAAGATTTCCGGTAATGTTAAAGCAATAGAAGAGCCGACAAAGGATGAGCTTTATACATTGAGAAACCTCATTGATCCTTATGGAATGGTAAGCAGGGGGAAAGGATGAGAAATTTACTTTTTATACATGGTGCCGGAAATGACGGCAGTATATGGAATGATGTCAAAAAACAGTTTGCTGAGGCCGGAGATTATAAAATACATACACCGGATCTTCCGGGGCACGCAGATCAACAGGGAAAATGTGACAGCATTGATGCATATAGCGACTGGATTATAAATTACATAAGTAGAAACGATTTAGCGAATGTTGTGCTTATAGGACATTCGATGGGTGGTGCAATAGCTATCGTTTCTGCTTCAAGATCCGACAAAATAAAGGCTGTAGTAATTATTGGAAGCGGCCTGAAACTGCCGGTAAATTCAAAAATTCTAAATGGCTTGAAAAATTCTCCTGTGCAGACAATTAAGACAATTGCCAAATGGTCATTTTCATTTTCTGCATCGACGGAGCAGAAAAATAAAGCGGTTCAGATGATGGAGAAGAATAAAAAATCACTTTATGACGATTTTCTTGCCTGCAGAAACTATGACGGGCATGCTGCGGCAGAACAGATCAAAGTTCCGGTGCTGGTTATTGCAGGTGATTCCGATGTTATGACGCCTGCAGAATTATCAGAAGAACTGGCAAATTGTTTTAATACAACCGTTTTCAAGATCAGGAATTCCGGACATATGGCTCAGATTGAAAATCCTGAGATGCTTTTTGCTGCAATAAACAGTTTTATATCAGAAAATCTCTCTGTTAATCAATAACGGTTATCTCGAGTTGAAAACTAATCGTTTCTTTTGCTTGCAGATCCGGCAGCAGCCTTGCTTTTGAGCACTGCCTGCGGATACTGACCTTCCGACTTTCGATTCAAAATGTCCGGAATTGATAGAGATGGAAGGAAGACTGTCCGGGAATAGAAAGCCTTGCATATCTTTAAACTGAGCCTAAAAAGATTGCCTGATCTTCTTGTGATCTCTGCGTCGACGGCTTGACTAAAATGGATGTTTATATAGAATAATTGCCAATGAAGCAGTCATACCTAATCTATCCTTTAGTTTTTGGATTTGCTGCAGCATATCTGATATCAGGTTTCACCGTATATAAAATCAGACCTGTTGTGCATCAGTCAATAACAAAAATAGAATCGGCAAAAACGATTAATAATGATAAAATGAAAGTTGCTGCGATTATCCTAAAAAATGTATTCGGGATAAATGTAGGTGCTCCTAAAAAAGAAAAAATGAGTACGAAGAAAACAAACTTGGTAAGCAGCGAAAGCTTAAACGGCTACAATCTTGTGGGTTTTGTGCTTGGAAAGTCCCCTATGGCGCTTTTTAAAAAAAAGGGTAAATCTTTGGTAATAGTTGATAGAGAAAACCCCTTCAATGATAGATGGTATCTTACCGGTATCGCCGACTCTACCGTTTATTTGAAAAACAAAATAAACGGTAGAATAAAGAAATTTACCATTGAATCATCTGAAGTGGGATCCGGCATAATAGGCTTTGCAAATCAAAATACCGGATCGATTAGTTATGACGGCATAACTCATATAGTACTTCAGAGAAGCTTGATCAGGAAAAAGATGACCGATTTCAACAGATTTTTAAAAAATGTTCAGATAAATCCGTATTTTAAGGGAACGAAAACAGTTGGTTACAGACTTTCCTATATCAGCAAAGCTTCGATTTTGAATAAGATAGGATTGAAAAGGGGTGATATTATTGTCAGTGTGAACGGGAAACCAACGAGCGATACGCTCAAAATGATGAACCTGTATTCTCAACTGTCGAATATGACAGGCGTTAATCTAAATATATTGAGAAACGGTACAAGGAAAACGATTTTTGTAGAAGTTGAATGATTGCGCTTATCATAAAATGAATATTACGTATTTATGCATTTTGGCTGCAGGTTGTCTTTTGCCGGGGTTCAATCGCAGAATTTTTGAAACAGACAAATACTATTGCTGCCGTTTTGTTCAATTAGATCAACCAAATACAACCTAAATATGAGTGTCTTGATGCAGTACTTAATTTATGACAGAATATCAGGAGGAACATCGGGTGTTTGAAAATATGAGAGCTATATCATCGGAAAACGGGGGAAGGGCTGTTTTGCTTGTACGACTGTTTGCAGAAAGAGATAATTTACTCAAAAAAATATTATGTGTTTTTATGCTTTTGACGCTTTTTTATGTTCCTTCGTTTGCGCAAGACACCCCGAATACTTACCTGAGTAATGTTAATCTTGAAGATTTTATAAAATTTGTGGCTAAACGCACAAATCAAAACTTTAGTTTTGAATCATCCATTATACCTAAAAATATCAAGGTTACGATCTACTCGCCTCTTGCTTTGAGCAGCGATGATCTTATGAAAATTTTTCATTCTGTTTTAAAAGAAAACGGTTTTCTCAGTGTAAAGAGGGGGAAAAGCTTTGCAATCATAAGAAGCGGCAGTTTAAGAAATGTTGGAGCCCCGTATCAATCATCATCGGGATCCATTCCTAATTCGGTAGTAACAACGATAATACGATTAAAAAATGTAAAGGTTTCGAGACTTAAACTTCCTTTGACGCATCTTGTTTCCAGCTTTGGTCATGTCGATACTCTTCCTGGCTTAAATGCAATTATAATAACCGATTCGCAAAGCAAGATTGTTCAGATGGAAAAACTCCTGAAAGACATTGATAAACATCAGGCATACAACATAAATTTGATTCCAGTCAAAGATGCATCAAGCAAAATTGTAGCAAACGAACTCAGGGGGTTTTTTCGCGACCTTACGATGAAGAGTGACCTGTCATACAAACCTGTCATATTTAATGAAGCCGCAAGCAATTCTATCATGATTGCCTCAAGAGAACAGAGTTTTTCGTATATAAAGCAATTGGTTGATCAAATTACAGCACGGTTAAAAAATCAAAAAGCTCAAAAGGTTTTTTATCTTAAAAATGCTGTTGCAAAGGATGTTTACAATATAATTATCAGACTTTTTTCAAAAAATTCTACTTTTAAAAAAGGCTCAATTTCCTATGACAGTTCCACGAATTCGATTATAGCTGTTGGCGCACCGGGTATTTATAATAAAATTGCAAAATTGATATCCAAGCTTGATATACCGAGAAAACAGGTATATATAGAGGCTTTAATTATTGAGACAACATTATCCAAGCTGTCGGAATTTGGAGTTGAATGGTCCGGTGTAGCTTCGAAAGGAAACAGTGTCGGATTTGCCGGCAGCTCTACTACCGGAGCGTTATCCAATCTGCAGAATTCTATTCTTAATAACGGCAAGCTAACGCCCCTTCCCGGCGGACTCAGTCTTGGAATTTTAGGAAATGTTGTTACTTATCAGGGAATTAAATTTCCTACCCTGGGAATGCTGCTTAATGCGCTGCAGCAGAAACAGGGCATTAATATTCTTTCCAATCCGCACATTATAACGCTTGATAACCAAAAGGCGGATATCTTTGTCGGGGAAAACAGGCCGTTTCTAATTTCAAAAAAATATGATATAAACGGCAATCCCATATTTTCTTATGATTACAGAGATGTCGGAATCAAGCTTAACGTGCTGCCTCATGTGAGCAACAACAAAATTATCATGGATACTTCTATAGAGATAAAAAAGGTTATAAACAGCACCGGTGCAAGTGATGCTGCTCCTATAACCATGACGAGAAGTACAGACACGAAAATTGCGCTTCAGGATGGAGAAAAAGTTTTGATAAGCGGACTGATAAAAAATGATAAATCTTATACTGAGGAGCGTGTTCCGCTGCTTTCTTCAATTCCGCTGTTCGGAGAGCTTTTCAAATATAAAAAAGTTGACTCGGAAAAAACAAATCTCATGATTTTTCTGACGGCAAAAATTATTAACAGTCGTCAAGAGTTGAATAATCTCACAAAGAAGCATGGTAAAAGTTAATTTTTCTACTCTTTCTGAAGATATAATTGCACTTTATAGGAAATTTTCAGATAAAAAGAGTTTTATTCCGGTATACTCGGAAAATGACCGCATCTATTTCTGGGTTCTTAATGATGAAGGAGCGAAAAAGGCCGATTATCTTGGGATTAAGCTAAACAAGATTTCAGTAGTTGAAAGAAAGAACAAAGATGCAATTCTCAAAGCAATGGAAGGGATATACAGTTTTTTGGAAGAGGATTCCGCATTAGATGAAAAAAATGAAGAGCTGCTGATCGATGAAGACAATATTCTTGAGAGTTCATATTCCGATGCGCCGATTGTGCAGCTTGTCAATAAAACGATAATTAATGCGGTAAAACAGCGGGCAAGCGATATTCATTTTGAAGGCAAAAAAGACAAATTTAATATTAGATTTAGAATTGACGGCATACTTACGGAATATCATAAATATAACAAAAAAATTCAGGAATCTGTAATCTCAAGAATCAAGGTTATGGCAGGTGTTGATGTTGCGGAATCAAGAAGACCTCAGGACGGAGTCATAAGAGTAAATATAGGCGCAAAAACAATTGATATTCGTGTTTCGGTGATTCCTACTGTTTCGGGAGAAAAGGCTGTTCTTAGAATTCTGGATGCAAATCAGGATATGCTGAGCCTCTCGGATGTTGGATTGGACAGTGAATCGCTTAAGCTGTTTAGGGACAAACTGTCTTATCCAAATGGAATAATACTGGTAACCGGACCTACCGGATCCGGCAAAACCACCACTCTTTACGCTGCTATTAGAGATATAGCAACAGTCAAAAAGAATATCCTGACAATAGAGGATCCGATTGAATATAGAATGGACGGCGTTGCACAGGTACAAGTCAACCCCAAAATAGGACTTACATTCGACAAAGCACTGAAATATTTCTTGCGGCAGGATCCTGATATAATTTTTGTTGGAGAGATAAGGGATGTCGAGACCGCTAAAGCTGCAATTTCCGCATCGTTAACGGGGCATCTTGTTCTTTCGACGCTTCACACAAACGATGCATCTACAACATTGGCGAGATTGATAGACATGGGAGTTGAGCCATTTCTGCTTGCGTCATCAATATTGATGGTTATCGGTCAAAGACTTGTCAGGCGAAACTGCCCTCACTGTCTGACTGATGTTGAGGTAGATTATGAAACTGCTGATATAATAAAACAGTACGGCATGGATATTGACAGATATAAAAAAGGTGCCGGGTGTAAATATTGTCGAGACAGCGGCGTTTCGGGACGCATAGGTATTTTTGAAATTATGGATATGACCGAAGATATAAAAAAGAAGATAATGAAAAGAGCCGATGCCAAAGAGATTGAAAAAGCAGCAGTCATCGGCGGCATGAAAACTATCCTTGCGAATGGTATCAAGAAAGTGAAAGCCGGAGTAACTATACCGGAGGAAATAATTTTGGCGACAAGATTGTAGCAAGATGCCTGTTTTCAAATATATTGCCTATGACGCATCCGGCCGTAAAAAAACCGGAACTATAGAATCCGAAGCAAAAGAAAAGGCCGTTTCCGTATTAAAAAGCAGGGGGATATTTTCCGATACTCTGGAAAAGATCGAAAAAGAATCATCCAAATCAACCGGAATTTTTTCAAATCATTTTTTCAGAGTATCTCAAAAACAGAGAGCTAATCTATTTTTTAAGCTGGCTACGCTGCTCGAAAGCTCGATACCGCTCGTTGAAGTTCTCGGCATAATAGCATCTCAGGAAAAAGGCGGATTGAATGACCGGCTTTTGGATATAAAAGATAAAGTCAGCGGAGGAATGAAGTTTTCCTCAGCTTTAAGGACATATCCTAAGATTTTCGGTCCGGTATATCTGAATATGATAGAGATTGCCGAGAAAACCGGAAGTCTTTACAAGGTATTGTTTACAATTGCCAATTATGAAGAAAATAAAGGTGCATTAAGGTATAAATTGCTTTCTGCCATTGCCTATCCTGCATTTATTCTGAGTTTGGGCGTTGCAGTGGTAAGTTTTCTGCTGATATATATTGTTCCGAAGATGCAGCATATCTTTTTGTCGCTTCACAAATCGCTGCCTACAGTAACAAAGGTTATCATTGCCGTCGGCAGTTTCATGAAGAGTTATTTTCTCGAGTCGTTTGTCTTTGCTGTTATCGGTATTGTTATTTTTCGGTTTGCTTATTTAAGAGTTGAAAAATTCAGGAATACAATTGAGAAATTTCTGCTCGGTATCTCTGCATATCGCAAACTGCGGATTGCGCGTTTTTCATCCGTATTGGCATTTCAGCTTAAAGCCGGAATACCCCTGGTTGATGCGGTAAGATCAAGTTATACTGTGATAAGTAATCATCTGTTCTGCAAACGGATGGAAGAAGCGGCTGAGAACATAGAAGACGGTATGGCTGTAGACAGAGCGTTCGAGAGGGCAGGGCTTTTTGACAGAATGTTTATTGCAAGCATAAATACCGGACAAAGGAGCGGGAAACTGTCTGAATTTATAGGCAGAATGGCAGATTACTATGAAAAGGATGTTGATAAGCTGCTGAAAATTGTTGTTTCAGCGGCCGAACCGGCAGCAATTCTTTTTTTAGGAGTTGTTGTGGGATTCATAGTAATGTCAATTATGGTACCGCTGTTTGATATAAACCAACTTATAAAATAAAAAATTGACGGAAGGTGACGAAATGAGAAAAAAAGAGGGCTTTACGCTTTTGGAGCTTATGATAGTTGTAATTATTTTAGGTATTTTGGCTACCTTTCTTGTACCAAAAATTATACATAAACCGGATGAAGCTCGAGTAGTAAAGGCAAAAAGCGATATAAAGGCTATAGAACTGTCGCTAAAAATGTATAAGCTTGATAATGGAAATTATCCTACAACCGAACAGGGATTAAAGGCATTGATTGAAAAACCGGAAGAGCCGCCTGTGCCGAATAATTGGAAGGAGGGCGGATATCTTGATACAAACTCAGTTCCTCCGGATCCATGGGGAAATGCCTATATTTACAGGTCTCCGGGTGATAATGGGCGCGATTATGAGATTATCAGTTTGGGAGCAGACGGAAAGGAGGGCGGAAGTGGTTTTAATGCAGATATTGAAAGCTGGAAACTGAATTAAAGGGTGCTTCTATATATTAATCCATGAACAATCGTCTTCGACTCCAAAGCGGCCTCTTTTTTATACAGCAAATCCGGAAAACAGCCCCGCTGCTGCCTGTAATTTGCACCCGGAATTTTATAGGAGTGCTTTGAAATTTGTATTTAAACTTTGTTCAGCACCTCTGCAGGTATTTACTGCTGCCGTTATTTAAATGATGTTGCGGAAAAGAAAAAAAACTGCATATTTTTATTTTCATGATAAGGCGGGGTTTACATTTCTGGAGGTCATGGTTGTTATGGTTATATTGACCATGGCTTTTGTTTCTGCTATTCCGAATATCGAAGGTTTTTTTAATAGTGCGAATGCCAACAGATCTAACATACTTAATACCATTTTAGCGGATGCCTACAAAAAGGCGATTGCATCGGATAAGCCTGTTATGATCTGGGGAGTAAAAGATTCCGACACTATTCATATGGGGGAAAAGAGCTATAAATTAAAAAACGGGATTTTTTCTGCGGTAGTAAACGGTACAAATCAAGAGGGGATTAAATACTATTTTTTTGTTTATCCTTCCGGAATTATGGATAGCGTGCAGATTATGTTTAGTAACGACGAGAGGTTTGAATCAGAACCGCTGCTGCTGGATTTTAAATCAACATGAAAAACGGATTTACGCTGATTGAAGTACTTATTGCCCTGGTTATATTTGCCATTATCGTATTTGGAATTTATGGAATTATAAACCAGACGCTTTATGCTCAAAACGTTGCTGAAGAAAGACTTAGTTTAATTATGGATGCAAACAGCATTATATATCCCTCCATAGACAACTATCCTGCTGCAACAGACGGCTGGATTGATATATCAAAAGACGGCATAGATGCCCAGAAGATTAGCAGACAAAAAATAGGTACTTATGATATTATCAAATTAGAATGGGGTTTTAAAAAAGGTGATGTGAGCATAAGTTATGTCTTCTACTATTAGAATGCGTTCTATAGGAAAAAGAGACGGTTTTACGCTCATTGAAATATTGGTGGCGATTATACTTTCGGGTATAATTATTGTCGGACTTATGAAAACATTCGACGGTCTGATTAATGCAAAAAGTTACATAGAAGCAAAAAAAGAGAAAATAGAGATATTAGACAAGATATCGCTGATCATGCAGGCTGATATAAGATGCAAAATAGGTAATTTTAAGATAGAAACCGATGGAATGACGAAAAAGCTTTCTTTTATTACTACACATTCACTTTTTTTTAACGGTGCTGTACCGGTGAATGTAAGCTACTGGCTTTCACAAGATGACAACGGGAAAAGGTTCTTGTATAGAGAGGAAAAAGACGATAAAGCAGGAATCGATCTGCTTATTCCGTTGACGACTGTTTTCAGTAAAGCCGATTATAAATTCTACCTTAACGGAAGGTGGCAGGACAATATATCGCAAATTGTAAAAATATCGCTTACTTTAAAGGGCAGAGTATATAATATTACGCAAAGAGGCATGATTGAACAATAGAGGATCGATATTGATTGTAGTGCTGATTTTTACGGCTGTCCTTGCCGCCGGAGCTGTTACTCTGCTTAACGAGGTATCAAACGATCTTGATTGGACGCAGAGACTGTATCAGAATAATCAGGCAAGCTTTTATGTGCACTCTGCGCTTAAATATGTAAAAAAAATAATAAACGATGATAACAACGGTTATGATTCGGATGATGATGCATGGGCGGATCTTCCGTCGGTTCCGATAAAAGGAGGCTTTATATCGGTTCAGGTTGTGCCTGCAAATGCAAAGATTGACATAAATGAAATTTCATCGGATGATAAAGCTGTAGAAAAAAGAACGGTAAATGCACTGAGACAGATATTATCTGAGAATGATACGGATGAGAATGCGGTCGGTTATATCAGGGAATGGATAGATAAGAAACAAAAATATGATGAGAACTACTATCAAGACAGACTTCCGCCGTATCATCCGGATAAAGAGCCTTTTTATTCATTAAAAGAGATCGATTATGTAGAAGGCTTAGATCAGTTTGCTGAAAAATTCGGTTCCTATTTTACCGTGGACGGCAGTCAATCGATCAATATAAACTTTGCAGACAAAAACACTCTTGAAGCGTATTTGCCCGAAGTCGCAGATGCTGCCGGCAGTATCATAAAATACAGAAAAAAACATCCTTTTGAGAATATAACTCAATTGAGAAATGTGCCGGGCGTAAATGATAATCAGTATCTTGCAATTCAGCCGTATATCACTGCAACAAGTGATAACTTTATTATAAAAATTGTGGTAAACTTCGGGAAAACAGAGTATAATGCAACTGCTCTGATAACAAGGGAGAACGGACAAACAAAATTGGCAAAATATTTCGAGGGGAAATCATCTTATGAATGATATCGTAATAGCACTATATGAAAACGGTGAATGGAGTTTCTATAATAAAAAGTTAGCAAAAATTGCCCTTGAATTTGTTTATAACAGAAAATTATATGTTATTTTGCCCGATCATTTTTTTTATTTCTTTCAAACCGATATTCTTGCAAAAAGAAATACAAAAAAGACAGTGAGAGCTTATACAAAAACGATTTTCCCCGAAGAGACGGGCTTTATAGATTATATTCCCAATCCAAACGGAGCTATAGGGTATATTGCATCTGAAGATATAAAAAATATTAAAAAGTCGGAGATACTCAAAAACGCGGTTTTCATAACTACTCCGCTTTTTATTCAATACGCAAACATGAAATCTTCGTTTGTTTACACAGGAAAAACCGTTTCGGCAGCTTTTGATGACAAGAAACTTGCCTGCTATATCAATGGCAGCTATGAAGATGTAAAACGCAGATTAGGGAATAATCTTCAGGGATATAAGCAGGCTGATGCCGACATAATGCGTAATGTTAGCGATCTGATAAACCTTATACATGAGAGACGCCACAAAGCTATCAGATTGTCTGTTGACGACAAGACAACGGATTTTAATCTAACAAAAGGTGCTCCGGTAATAGCTGCCGCGGTTATTATAGTGATTTTGATTATATCGGGACAAATATTTAGATACGAGGGCACGAGGAAGGATCTGTCATCAATCGGAAACAGAATTGATCTTATTTATAAAAAGACTTTTAACGGCAAAAAATATCGGGATCCTTACGGCATGCTTTTATATAAAGCAAAACAATGCGAAGTTCAACAAGGAATTAAACCGATAAATCTTGTATATGCATTAAGTGAAGCTAAGAAGCCCGATACCAAAATCAAGTCGGTTGTTTATGACAAGAGGAGATTCAAGATCAAAGGAGATGCTGAAAATTACGATTCGATGCTTGGCTATCTGAACGCTATTAATAAAATTCTGCATATTGATGCAAAGGTAAAGAGTACTAAAAGCAGAAATGGAAAACTTGAATTCGGTCTCATATATAATGCAAAGTAATCAGATGCGAAAATGAGAATAGAAGAATTAGTCAAAAAAAATCTTTTAACGCTGTGTATTGCGGGAGTTGCACTAATTATTATTATTGTATCGGTTATCTATATAGAAGCCGATAATTCTGCAGCCGTATCTGCTGTTTATGCTAAAAATAAGCAGTATCAAAAGATAGTCGTGCTGTACAATAAACTTGAAAAATGTAAAAAAACAAAAAAGCTGTTCTCAAATAATCTTTTTTCGTTTGTTCAGATATTAAAGAAGCAAGGTCATCTGAACGGAAAGATTTTGTCGGTTACGCCTCTGCTGAATGAAACAACGGAAACGATAGATATAAAACTCAAAACATTAAATCTGAGAGAATTTTTATACCTTATCGAAAAAATCGACTCATATAACAATATTGATATAAAACATTTTGCGCTTACAAAAAATTTTACCGTTCCCGATTTAATAGACCTGGATCTGGTAATTCAGAAATCCGAATGAAAAAGCTGCTTGCGGGATTTGCCGTTTTTCTCATTACACTTTTTGCAGCACTTGCTTTTTTGCTTCCGTATAAAGATATTTATGACAATTTGATTAATAAATATGTTCAAAATATGCAGCTTCAGGCCTACTACAATATAACTAATGCATCACTTTTTTCCTTAGATGCGAGCAATGTCTCAATAAAAAAGGACGGTTACCTGTTTCATTTTGACAAAATAAAAGCAAAAGTTTCTCCGTTTAAATATCTTTTTGGGGAAAATTTTCTTAGACTCCAATTGCGCTCGGCAGCCGATCTTGCATCCGTTGCTATCAAAAAAAATAAAAACTTATGGTATATAACGATCAAAACCCCTTCTTCCATGTTTAAAAGCGTCGTAAAGAATTTTCAACTGCCTTTTCCTATTCAAGGGGATCTGCTGATAAAAACAAAAATAAAAAATGAAGGCAATCAACTGCTTATAAAAAAGATTTCTGTTCGCGGGCAAATCAATATTGATGCCCGGGGATATATAAAAAATTATCACTTGAGATTAAACGGAAAAATAAAATTCGGCAAAATGGAGCAAGAATTCAACTTTGATCAAAGGCTATAGGAAAATTTTCATCGTATCGTTTACGATAAAAAACCGATGTGATGCGACTATTGCAGACCACTTATTTACAGGATTCTTTTAATTGAGATACTGACCGGTTATTAAGGGTATTTCTATTAATCCGTAACGACCATCTTGAGTCCAAAATCCACCGCCGCCCTTTTTGTTGCAAATTTCGGTGATAGCCTTTTTAAGAAGACTGATTCGGACTTTCAAAATTTGAAACGCCCGGAATTAATAGAGCCGTCCTACAGAAAAGCTCATGAAAAACCGCGGACATATTTATTGTACATCGGTTTTTCATGAGTGCTGCTAAATGTGCAGGATAAATGAGAATTGTTATTTGCCGGTCTGACCGGCTGCAAGAGGCACATAAATCCTCTGCCCAATCTCTTTATCCAATAAAAACAAAGCGCTTTTGTTATCGTCTATTAAATTAAGCTGATCAATGACATTTCTTACATTTTCCTCTTCTTCTATCTGCTCATCGACGAACCACTGCAAAAAATTCCATGTTGCTCTGTCTTTTGATTTTTCCGATATATCCACAAGATCGTTGATGCAGGAAGTGACATATTGTTCATGATTCAATGTTTCATTGAAAACCATAAGAATAGAACTCCATTCATGTTCGGGTTCTTTTATATCCATTAGATTGATTCTGCTGCCTTGCGATTTCAGGTAATTAAAAAATTTCAGTGCATGATCGGTTTCCTCTTGATATTGCACAAACATCCAATGTGCAAAGCCTTTTAAGCCGATTTGTTCAAAATGACCCGACATTGAGAGATAAAGATATGACGAGTAAAACTCTTTTCTCATCTGCTCATTAAGCGCATTCACCGTTTCTTCTTTCAGCATACATATTCTCCTTATTAAACAATTTTTCACCTATTTTAGTTGTATATCGGTTCATCATTCGCCGCCGATATGCTGCATAAAACCTGCCTTTTACTTATATTTTGCAGCTTTATTCAGGCTGCCGTCAATATACAAAATAAGTTTTTTATATGTTATAGATTATAAGCTTTTTCTTTTTGTTATCAAGGAGATAGCTTCAAAAACATTCTTATGAACAAGTGACAATCAATGTTGATATTGTCTGAGAGTTTCTATGTCGCTCAATACACTGTTGAAAAAGATAGACAGAAGCGCTGTCGCAATGCTTCCGTATGCAATAAAAAATTGATTCTCGTTGACTAAACCTGAGATTATCGGAGCGCCAAGTCCTCCGGCTCCTACAACAGCGCCCACTGCCGCTACACCGATATTTATAATTGTCGTTGTTTTTATTCCTCCTAAAATACTTGTAAATGCCAGCGGCATTTCAACTTTGAGAAGCAGGTCAATTTCACTCATACCCATACCGGTGCTTGCTTCTTTGATGTGCGAGGGTACGTTTTTTAAGCCTGTATAGATATTGCGTGTGATTGGAAGCATTGCGTAAAGTATCAATGCTATAAGGGCAGGGGCATAGCCTATTCCGGATATCCCCAAAGATGACAAAAAAGTGCTGTGTTTCGATATAAGCCAGCTGAAATTCTTGAAGAGATTTTTGTTTAGTGATGGAAAAAATACGACTCCATTACCCGTATATTCAGGATAGATATCTATCTGACCGTTTTTTATTGCTCTCCTCAATATGCTTGTTCCGCCAAGAGCCGGCTTAGTTATCACCTTAAGCAGATGTATAACAAAACTATGACGCACTTTACTTATGTTCTTGTGGCAGTTCTTAGTAAACGCTTACTTTGCCCTTACCTCAGAAAAAGAATAAGAAGGAAAGATAGCTCCGCCGCTGCATTTATCAGTGATTTGCTCAGATCGTTTAGCAATAAGCAGCTTCTATGTTGAAACAGCGAGTGCAGAAGAAGAAATTGGGGCTGTCAATATTTAGGCTGATATCGTGCGATTTTGTTATTTTATTCTTTTTGATTCAAAACTGCCCCGCTTTTTTGATCAATTCTTCTTTGTTTCTATCAAAAAACGGATTTTTCCCGCTGATGCTCAACGGCATACCGTAAATTATTTTAACCTCTTCCCCTAGAACGCGCATTTCCAGCAATGCCTGCCCCACAGTGTACATGATTCTGTTGTCGACTCTATTGTCCATTGCTGCACTTGCAGCGGAACCAATAGCTATTCCGAGATCACCGGTGTTGAAAACACAGGGATGATCCGGATGCCTGTTCTTTTCGGTACAGTCGGCAAAACCGCACATTCCGCACGGGTCCAATCCCGTCGATGCTATTTTCGTTCCAAAAATAATCATAGCATCTGCGGAAAGGATATTTACGGCGTCTCGCAAAAAGAAATCAGGCAAGTTGTCGCGACGAGCCATTTCTTTCAGCTTTTCCGAGACCTCTTTGATGCCATCCTTTTTTAGCAGAGCAATAACCATATTGTCGATGCCCTTGGCTTTGGGAGCTGTTCTCGCAGCTGTCATTATTCTTTTCGCAATTTCAAAAACGGCTTCTTTTCTAACTTCCTGTTCTTTGAATATATTCATAATAATCTCCTTGATGCATAGTTGTTTGATAGTATCATGTTTGAGACCGCTTGCCTATCTTAAATCTATCATAAAACATAGTCGAAATATAGTGCTTAAACGATCCTAAAATTAGGATGCATATTGCAGGATCAAGCCTGACCGGTTTGGTGACAGTATATAACCGGCATTGTTGATTAGAATGTCAACTTTGTCTGTTTCTATATGTTGCAATAAAGTTATTTAAAAGCTATCCGAATATGAGAAAGAAACCTTACTGGGGAAATCATTTCCGGGCAATAGGCTACTTTGTCACTACGGTAGGTACTGATGAAGAGTTGATCAAAAGATATGTTAAATATCAGGAAGAAATAGAAAGAAAGCATGAGAAGGAGCAACAGCAGTTTAGCCTCTTTTAGAGGCGTTCTTCTTCACAAAACCACCGTCTTTGACGGTGGTAGTTTATTATAAACGCATACTCGGTCAGAGTCATTTTGTGAGAAACGCAGACTTGATAAATAAGGAATTGCAACGGGCGGCAATTGACTCTCCGTCACGCTTATGATGCGAATCGGTGTTTTGCCGAAGCGGAAATTATTATTTCGGTCTTAGCTGATACAGAGCAATTCGTGTAGTTGACACAAGACTTTTTTTAGTTAGACTTTATCCGGTTAAGTTCAAGGGAACCGTGTGAGATTCACGGACTGTCCCGCAGCTGTAACCCTGATTTTTCAGGAGATATGCCACTGACAAAAGATGTCGGGAAGGCGTTCTGAGAAAGGAGACGGGAAGCCAGAAAACCTTGCTTGACTAATCTAAATTCATTTCCCCGGAGTAGGGAAGGAGGTTTCTATGAAAGAACTGTTTTTTGGTTCAAGGGTATTTCTGCTCAAAATTTTTGCCGGTTTATTTATTTTGTTTTATTGGTTTCCGGCGCAGGGCTCTCAGATTGATAATGCGAAACTTAATCCGCTTACCAAAACTGCAGAGAGAACTATAAATCCTGTTGCTGCTTCATCGGTAACAAGTCCGGTCAAAATTATCACCTCACGTGAGCTTCAGAGAAAAGGAATAGTTACCGTTAGCGATGCTTTAAACAGATTATCTGAAATCAGCACCGTATCCAATGGTGTCGGAGGTCTGACAAACATAAGACTTTTTGGTCTGCCCGCAAAGTACACAAAGATCTTGATTGACGGAATAAATATCAGTGATCCGTCCGGTTTCGGCTCGGTGGATTTGTCAAATCTTGATAATGCGCCTGTTGATAAAATTGAAATTGTCGAGGGCGCTCAAAGCGGTCTTTACGGCTCATCTGCGGCAGCCGGCGTAATCAACATCATAACAAAGCACGGAAAAGGTAAGCCAACCGTTTCATTGTCGCAGTCAATAGGAACAAAGAAGCAGATTGACAGTACAATATCGGTTCAGGGAAGCCGCAAGGCTTTCTCGTTTGCCGGATCGCTCTCACAGCGCTATATCGGCGGTTTATCAAAAGGAGATTTCTGGAACGGAAGTTCCTTTCAGCGGAACGGAGTTGAAAAAGACCCGTTTAGAAATCAGACCGGATATCTTAATCTGGGATATAGGATTGATAATAAAAACAGCCTGAAATTAACCTTGTTGAACATTAAAACAATAAGCTATCTTGATGAATATCCATATTATGAGTATGCCGGAAAGCCGATCAGTCACGGCTACCATGAAGATATAATATTTAATGCCCAAAAGATTGATTTTATACATCAGGATAATCCTTTAGATTTTGAGATTTCATTTGCAAACAGTTTCACGCAAAGACACTATAAAAATGACCCCGGCTATTACGGCGATAGTTTTTATAAAGGAAAAAGAGATATTGTAACCGTTAAGTCCGACTACAGATTGAATAAGTCTATCCTGTTATCTGCCGGAGCCGATGTTGAAGCGTCAAGAGCCAAAACACCTGAAATATATTCAAGAAACCGAGAGGCCGTTTGGATAGCCCCGTCTTTTACAAAAGATGCGTTTTTTGTCAATACCGCTTTGAGACTTGATAAATATAAGACATTTGGAAATGAGTTCACATATAAAATTGGAACAGGTTACAACTTTCCCACCGATACAACACTGAAGGCCAATTTCGGGACAATCTTCCTGGCTCCTACGTTATATCAGATGTATAATACGACTTACGGTAATATAAATTTAAACCCGGAAAGGGGTAAAACGGTCGATATCACAGTTATCCAGAAATTAGAAGAAAACAGAATTTCTCTGACTGCTTTCAAATCGTTTATTAACGATGCAATTGATTTTGATTATGCCACTTATAAATATTTCAATAAAAATCGATATACGGCAAAAGGGATCACGGCATCAGGTACTCTTAACTCAGTCAATCATTTTATTTTCAATCTTTCCGGAACATGGCAGAATGCAAAAGAAAAAAAAGGCGGATCGTGGCAGGCAGATCGGGTGCGCTTGCCTCGATTTAAGGCAAATTGGGACATAAGCTATTTTCCGATATCAAGACTCAGCTTTGATTTGTCCGGCGTTTATGTGGGTTCCGATAAATCAAGTAAGTGGGCCAAAATATCCGATAAACAGATCGGCAGATACAGCGTTTGGAATGCTGCCGTTCAATATAAGGCGACAAAGAATCTGACTCTGCTTGCAAAGCTTGATAACATTTTTGATAAGTTTTATGAAACGGCAGAGGGCTACCAAACAGAACCGAGAACTGCAACAATAGGATTGAAGGCAACATTCTGAGCATCAATCAATGAGATATGAAGCAGCCTAGAATTATTAGCAACAGTAAGGTAATCGGAATCTTTATCCAAATTTTCGTTGTTGTTCTGATTAGCCTTACTTTTGTCAGCAATTCATATTCAGCCTGCAGGAAAATTGTATCTCTGGCTCCGTCAATCACGGAAACACTGTTTTATCTTGGTCTCGGCAAAAATATCATAGGTGTAACAAGGTATGCAGAATGGCCGAAAGCGGTGAAAAAGATTGCAAAGATTGGGGGCTACTATGACCCCAATATAAAGCTGATAGTAAAACTTGCGCCGGATGTTCTGTTTTTGACCTATCATCAGCGTCAGATTATCTCTGAACTGAAGAAGCTTGATATAAATTATAAACTTCTTCGCTTTGATACTATCGATAAGCTTGCCGGTTCGGTAAGGGCAATCGGCAGAATTTGCAACAGGAACGATTTAGCAAAAAAAGTAATCAAACGAATGAATAAAGAAATGAGCGCCGTTAAAAAACTCTGCTCAAAAGGCAGAAAAAAAACGGCGCTTCTCATAATGGGAAATCGGTTCCCCGTTACTGTGGCAGGAAGTCAAACATTTATGTCGCAAATGCTTCCGCTGCTCTCTATGAAAAATGCATACAGCGGCAAAATAGCCTGGCCTCAAATTCCGCTGGAAAATATTGTACAGCTTAATCCCGATTATCTGTTTATTATCTCGGTCAAAAAGAGGACTGCCGGATCTGATCTTCTGTCGCTTTTAAACATAATGACAGTTAAAAAGAAACAGATTGTGTATTTAACGGGACAGCGTTATTTTATAGATTCTCCGAGAATCACAGAAATATTCCTTCAAACAGCTAAAAAGCTCTGCAGATAAAATATGACAATTGAGATTAAATCTCTTGATATTAATCTTTCGGAAAAGCAAATTTTGAAGGATATTTCGCTGACAATAAAATCGCGCGATATCTGTGCCTTGATAGGCCCGAACGGAGCCGGAAAATCAACACTTCTAAAAGCTATTGCAGGGTTCTATCCAACAAAACAGGTTTATCTGCTGGGAAAACCGATTGCATCATATCATACGAAAGAGCTCGCAAAAACGGTTTCACTTCTACCTCAAAATATAGCACCTGTGCCTTTTACACTTATGGAATTTCTACTTTTTTCGCGTTATCCGTATCGATCTCTTTTTCATGATGACCGCAAAGCTTTGTCTGTCTGCAGAGAAATGATGAATCTGACCGGAATAGAGGAGCTTGAAAACAAAAGGCTTGACATAGTTTCAGGCGGCCAGCTTGAGCTTGCGTATCTTGCATCCCTGCTGGTTTTGGAGCCGGAAATTTTGCTTCTCGATGAGCCGACAACATATCTTGATCCATATTATATCGAAAAACTCAGTAAGATAATAGAAGAATGTTCAAAGAATAAAACTATAATAATTGCATCTCACAATTTAGAATGGCTGTCAAAAATTGCAACCAGGATAGTTGCATTGAAATCGGGCAATATCAGTTTCTGCGACAAAAAAATTGACAGAAAAGCTATTGATAAATTGTACACTCCATCTGCCTTTTCCAAAACAGCTTCAAAATGTTAGACACAGGCAAAAATAGACTGTTTCTGCTATGCGCTTTGTCGATAGCTGCCGTTGCAGTTATGCCGTTTTTCGGAAGTTATCACAACAATATCATATTTTATGATATAAGAATTCCAAAAGTTCTGCTGGCATTTTTTGTAGGTGCAGGACTCTCGATCAACGGAGCTGTGTTTCAAACACTGTTCAGAAACGATCTTGCAACTCCATATATACTTGGTGTTGCTTCGGCAGCCGCCTTTGGAGCTGCAGTAGGTATTCAGATCGGGGTCGATAATCAGATGCTTTTATCGGCTTTGGCTTTCCTTGCTGCGTTATCTGCAACGATAATAGTATTTATGCTCGGCAGAATATCAAAAAGACCCGGAGGTCTGCTCCTTGCCGGAATAGCTTTGAATTTTTTTTTCGCTTCTTTGATTCTGCTTATGCAGTATCTTGCGAATTTTACGGTATCATTTGAGATTATCAGATGGATGATGGGAGATTTGAGTATAATAGGATACGGCAAACTTTCTCTGATAATTCCTTCTGTTCTGCTGTCCTCAGCAGTAATATATCGATTTTATGATGAGCTGAATCTATTTATTGCAGGGGAGGAGTTTGCAAAAATTCATGGTGTCAACGTAAAACAGATCAAAGCGGCGCTGTTTTTTTTGACTTCACTTTCAACGGCAATCATAGTATCGGTTGCCGGCCCGATCGGATTTGTAGGAATGATGGTTCCGCATATAATAAAAATGACTATAGGCAGAGATCATAAATACATGCTTGTAGGGACATTTTTTTTTGGAGGTCTGTTTCTTGCCGTTTCCAATGAGATCGGAAGAATTATAGTGCCTCCTGCTCAAATACCGGTAGGTATTATAACATCTATATTGGGAGGACCGTTTTTTATATGGCTGCTGATTCGGAACGCTAAATTATAACATATAAGCACCTCTATTAATTCTAAATCTTCATAGATTATTGGAGGTGACCATAAGGAGAATATTATGGAAAAAGGCTATATACAGGTTTATACGGGTAACGGCAAAGGGAAAACAACGGCTGCATTGGGTCTTGCGATCAGAGCAGCGGCAAGCGGAATGCATGTCTATATCGGCCAGTTTATAAAAGGAATGCATTACAGCGAGCTTGATATATTGGAGAAATGCCGTTATCTTGGTGATCATATTAAATTAAAACAGTATGGTAAGGATTGTTTTATATACAATAAGCCTACGGAAGAAGATGTTCGAATGGCGCTGAAGGGAATAGAAGATCTCAAGTCAGCTATGAAATCAGGAGTTTACGACGTTGTCATTGCAGATGAGATAAATATTGCGGTCTATTTTAAGCTCTTTAGTGAAGATACTCTGCTTGATCTGATGAGATCCAAGCCGGACAGAGTTGAACTGATTATAACCGGCAGAAAAGCAACTGAAAAAATCATAGAGCAGGCTGATCTTGTAACAGAGATGAAAGAAATAAAACATTACTACACAAAAGGTGTTCAGGCGAGAGTAGGGATAGAAAAATAACATTAATTGTGTTATACTGAATGCCGGAAATTTGAGCTTTAGTAAATAAATTAAGGCTGCGGCAGGTTTTCGCCTGTAATTTATAACCTGCAGATTCACTGCCCGTATGGAAGGTAAATTGATTTTAAAAGATATCGAACCGAAAGGTTTATGGAAACAGTTTGTCAGGATAAGCGCTATTCCAAGATGCTCCAGGCATGAGGCGGCAATAGGAAATTATGTTAGAAGTGAAGCTGCGAGGCATAAACTTGAGTCTGCAGCCGATGAATACGGAAACATAGTAGTAAGAATTCCGGCAGTAAATTCATCAAGTGAACCGATCATTCTTCAATCTCATCTTGACATGGTGTGCGAGAGCGCAAAGCCGTTTGATTTTGCAAGCCGGCAGATAAAATTGATATATGAAGCCGGAGAAGTCCGCTCTGACGGTACAACATTGGGAGCTGATAACGGTATCGGTATTGCTTCGATGCTTTCTCTAATGGATGAACAATTTTCTCATCCTCCGATTCTGCTTCTTTTCACCGCAGATGAGGAGACCGGTTTGAATGGAGCTAAAAAGCTGTCGGAAAAATTTATTACCGGAAAACGGCTGCTGAATCTTGATGGAGAAGAATTCGGCAAAATATATACAGGGTCTGCCGGAGGTATTATCACGACCGGTACTGCAGAAATTGATAAAATTCGAATTCAGAAGAAGGGGTATAAGATTTTTGTGGGAGGACTCAGAGGCGGGCATTCCGGAGTCGATATTGATAACGGTAGAACGAATGCCATAAAACTGCTCTTTGAGATTCTGAGAATATTGGATAAAAAATATGAGATAAAAATAGCTTCAATTGAGGCAGGAGATAAAATAAACGCAATTCCGAGATCTGCTGAGGTAGTTATTTTGGCATCGGATTTCACTGTAAAGCAGGTTATTGTGAATAAAATTAATGACTTGAAACGGACTTCGAATAAAAATATTAAATTAAATATAGAAAAAACAGACATTGGAGATTGCTACAGCAGAACATTTTCAAGAAAACTTATCAAAATGATAAATGCAATTCCCAATGGAGTTTTGGAAAGATCAAATGGCAGAGTCTACACCTCATCAAACATTGCCTCCATAAAAGAGAAGAAAAAACTTACAATAAAAACCTTTCAGAGAAGCTACAACAATACAGATATGAACACTCTCTCATCTAAAATAGCAGCGGTTTTTCGGGACAGCGGTTTTTCGGCTGTTAAAGAAGGCGAATTTCCGGGATGGGAACCGACTGAATCCGAACTTTTAAAAACCGCGGAGAGTCAATTTGAGGAACTGTTCGGCAAAAAGGCTGAAACGCCGGCAATACATGCAGGTATTGAGTGCGGAGTCATAAAGAATCAATGCAGCATAGAACAACTGATATCATTTGGTCCTACAATAAAAAATACACATAGTCCTGCAGAATCGGTTGAAGTAGAATCTGTAGAAAAATTTTACAGATTTTTAAAGAAACTTATAGAAGTGTTATAGATGAACACAAGTCATAAAAAAGCTCAAAATATTACTTTGATTGGATCTGCTGCCAACATACTTTTGGCGGTGACAAAGATTGCTGCCGGTCTCTTCGGAAGAAGTGAAGCTCTTGTTGCCGACGGCATACACAGCTTTTCTGATCTGGTTTCGGATGCGGTTGTGATTGTGGGGATAAAGGTTTCGGGCCGCCCGGCCGACATTTCTCATCCGCTCGGACATGGAAAGTATGAGGCATTATCCACAATTTTGACATCTTTGATATTGGCATTAGCAGGAATGATTATCGCCTATCATGCAATTTTTTTAGTTTCCGGCGGCAGCAGAAGAATGCCTCCGGCACCTATTACCCTTATTGTAGTACTTGTTTCCATAGTTTCTAAAGAGTGGCTTTTTAGAGCAACAAAAAGTATCGGGCAGGAACTCAATTCCGGATCGTTGATAGCAAACGCGTGGCATCACCGCTCTGACGCAGCAAGCTCGCTGGTCGTTCTCGTAGGTATTGTAGCTTCGTATTTTGGAATCTGGTTTGCCGATTCCGCGGCTGCCGTTATAGTTGGCGTGCTCATAATATATGAAGCGTATGCGATTGCCAAAGATGCCGTGAGTGAGCTTGTAGATGCGCAGATGATTAGTGAATCTCAATTGAATAAGATTAAATCGGAAATATCCGATATAGCCGGTGTATTTTCTGTCAATTCCATTATAACCAGAAAATACGGACCCAATTATATTGTCGATTTATCGGTTGCGGTCGGTTCGATATCGATGGAGCTGTCAACAAAATTATCGGCTGAGATTAATAGATTGATAAAGAATAATCTTAGTAATGTAAAACAGGTAAATGTATATTTCGAAGCGTCATGCGATATCAGTGAAATAAACGATTCAAAGCAGGAACGGCTGTCTAAAAGGCTGATAGAAATATCAAAAAATTTTGACCAGATAATGGGACTCCATAACTATTCATTCATCAACAGTAAAAGAGGAGTCATAGCTGCAATTGATATTGAAGTTCCGGGCAACATAACTACCGAGCAAAGCCATAAAATAGGAAAACTGTTCAAAGATAAAGCTATGATCGATTCTAAAGATATTATAGATATGGTAGTGCATGTAGATCCGTATCATCCCGATAGAGAACTCCAAGATATTTTATGGAGAAAAAATGGATAAAAACGAATTATGGTGCGGAACGGTTGAGAATTTTGATAATTGCTCGGGCAGTGTTGCTTTGATCAAAATCGAAAATGATCCTGACGTTTCAGAAGCGGAAAAGTTTATCAGCCTGACAGGCACAAGTCTAAAGACAGTCGTTTTGTATATAAAAGGCAAAAGGTCGCTTCCTACTCTTTTGTGTATGGGAAAGGTTGATCTCATCTATCTTGATGAAAATGCGGAATTCTTTATCACACAGAATCAGATTGATGATATAAACATCAGATTTTTATCTGTTTTATCAAGTTTTATAAACAGATATATATTGACCGATATGATATACACGGGAAGGATTATCAGCGGATATGATGCAGTCAAACTGGGCATTGCAAATTCTATAACATGCTACCCGAATATTGTCAATCGTATTAAAAAGCAGTCGGAAAATCTGCCTTTTGCGCTTAAGCTGCTTAAAAAAATTTCCTCCATAAACAACAGCTTAAGCGAGGCAGATGCAAGATTTGTTGAGCGTATGGCCTTCGCCTTTACTTTCTGTTCATCGGATCAAAAAGAGGGAATGAGTGCCTTTCTGGAGAAGCGAAGGCCTGAGTTCAAAGGAAAATGAGCAAGGTTTTTGCAAGACAATCTAAAAGAATAGGCTGGATTTATGTTTATCATGATACTTTTCCCAATCCGGTAAGTTTCAAAACGCTGCATAGTCTTGTAAGAGCCTTTGGCGGATTCTCGGAGTTGGATGTCATTATATTAACTGGAGTAGGTAAGAGTTTTTTATCGGGTGCCAATATCAGCGATATGCTGAATTTTGACTACAAAGATGCATGGGAATTTTCAGCTCTTAACGAACTGCTGTCAAACACAATAAAACAGTGCAAAGCAATAACTATAGCTGCCATAAACGGATACTGCTTCGGAGGTGCTAACGATATTGCGCTTGCCTGTGATATGAGAGTTGCCGGAAAAGATGCTCTGTTTGGTCATACAGGGGCAAATATAGGCATATTGACCGGATGGGGAGGAACATATCTGCTCCCGAAAGCAATTGGAACAAAAAAGGCATACGAACTTTTTTTCAGCAAAAAGCGATTAACCGCACAGGAAGCATTAGATCTGAATTTAATAAACAGAGTTTTTGATTCTGCTCATTTTTATTCTGAAGTCAACCAATTTGCCAAAGGATGTCTGCAGCGGGTCAAAAAGGGCAGGGCGCTTCTGAATGCAATAAGGGCAATCTAATATTAATTAGCGCGCAACCTTGTATAGCGGATCTCGTCTGACCGGAACAAATCCGGCATCTTTTATCAACTGCTCAATTTCGTTAACGCTCGCAATATTTCTGTGACCTGCGAGCCGCATAACATTCTCCTCGACAAGTATGCTTCCCAAATCGTCGGCTCCAAAATAGAGGGCAAGCTGGCCGATCTTTTTTCCCTGAGAAGACCAGGAAGCCTGTATATGATCAAAATTATCAAGAACAATTCTTGAAATTGCAACAATTTTCAGATAATCAGAGGCGCTTACATCTCCTTTTCTATCGCGTAAAGCGGTATTTAAAGGCTTAGATCGGAAGAGCGTCGTGTAGGGAAAGAGTGTAGATCTCGGTGGTCGCCGTAGCATTAA
>CAJVZA010000015.1 GCA_913009315.1 uncultured Hippea sp. | reverse complement strand
AAGTAATGAGTGCTTCCAGAGAATGCTAGATGAAAGGACTTCTAGGGACAAGAATGGATGGATGGCGAGAAAGTTAAAAAGAGAGAAGAAGAAATATATTTTTTTTTTTAATGCTACGGCGACCACCGAGATCTACACTCTTTCCCTACACGACGCTCTTCCGATCTCAAAGCCACAGCAACAGGTCTTCCTCCCGACGTGCTGCCCAGCATGTTGACTTTGAAGCCTGAGAAATCTTCGGAAGCTATAGCCTTTTTTGCAACAGCGGCCGAATATCCTCTTAATGTTCTGTTTTCGAGCATACTTTTTACGCCTTGCTTGCTTAAAATGCCCGTAAATATTATTTCACCGCCATCCTGAACAAGCTTACCGCCTTTTATGTCATTCTGATTGTTGATACCTATATCGTGCATCGCTTTTGTCGTAACACCATAATTCGTGCCGAAGTCTTTGCCGTTCGGACTAACTGTTGCCACTACCTGATTGCCGGTTTTCATATCCAGCCCTGAAGTAACTTTCCTGCCGGTTTGACTATAACTGTTGCTCTGATAGGTGGCTGTTCCGCCTGCCTTATATCCGGCGTACGCAAGATGTTTTTTACCATCTTTATCGATTACCGTTTCTTCGGTCATCATCCCGTATTGTCCTTTTGATGCCATATCCTTAACCATATTTGCCGGATCTTTCAATTCTGCTTTGTTCAATTGATCAAGTACTTCCTGCCGGTTGTTTTTATTAACTGCAAAGGTTGAAGTTAATATTTTTTCGCCTTTGCCTGCACCAATCAGTGCTCCCTGTATTACAGCACCATTTTTATCTGTATATGCAAATTTTTTCCCCATACCTCCGCTTATAGTCTGCATTTCTGCCAATGTTTTTACTGTTCCGTCTCCGATTCCCATTCTTTGCAGTGTTTGTGCTATATTCCGCAAACCGCTTGCATCTCCGATAGTTTTCTGCGCACCGATGTTAGACGTACTTGCAGCAGAATTCATACCTGTTGATCCGTAACCGTATGCGTTTGCACCTCCAACGTTTCCTGCCATAGAAATCTCAGAGGCATGCGTTACCGCACTGTTGCCGAATTGATTAATAGCACCAGCTGTTCCTACCCCCTTGTCGACTTGTCCCAGAGCGTTTCCGGCAGCTCCCTTTCTGACAATACGCCTGCCCCTATTGTAAACCGCATCATTGGTACCGTACATCTCCCATCCTCTGACATCATCACCCTCTATTATCTTCTCAGGGGTAACTCCCTGATCAATTGCACTTTGGTTCAACCCGCTGCCCACTCCGCCTAATGCATGCTGGCCTTCTATTCCGCCTATTGCCCCGCCTGCTCCCATGCCGGCAGAATGAAGTGTTCCGCCGACTCCTGTTGCCACAGAAACAAATCCGAAGGTTGATAATGATGCCATACTGAATGCCAGAATAGGAACTGCCCATAACAGTGAACCTGCCATTGCCTGAAGCGCAGATGCCTCTGTTACGATATGAGGAAATGTATTTAACGTTAAAACACCTCCATATACGGTCATAGTGCTTGCGGCATGCACATTAACAAGATCATTGATGATGTCTATCATCGGTCCCCAGAACGAGATCCAGAGGATAAGAGTGACGTATGTGTATATAATCTTTTTAGTCAAACCTGGTATAAACATTACAAAGAATGCAAGCGGCATAGTTGCATAGATAAGCGCTTCTACCAGAACATGCAGCCAGGGCAGAAACTCTTTTGCAAGGTATGATGATGTATCCATTGCATGAACGCTTTTATCTAAGGCGTTTGTCGTAGTATATGCAAGGAAATTAGGGTCTGTATTGTATGTAATGGCAAAATCCCTTATACCGTTATTGAAGCTTCGTGTCATCACCGCCTGCATTAACATCTGCTCTCCGGTGAGCGAGGATTGTATAATAGCGGTTCCCACCTGGCCGAGATATGTAGTAGCTGTTGCGCTGCCCAATCTATCATTTGTTCTTGCCGCCATAATATCTGAGAATTGCATGGGGAATGTTGTTGTCTGAGCGGCCAGCAGCTTTGTATGAATATAATTATAGGAGGCCTGGCAGGCTGAGGATATACTGCCTCCTGAGGTATAAATGATGCTGGTCCAGGCAGGAGGCAGATTATAGTTTGACGGATCGATAAAGGTGAGCAGATCCTGCGATGACATAAGATTGCGGACATCTATTTTATGCAGCAGAACACCGGTCATAACACATTCTGCAAAGAAGTCATTAACGGTTTCATAGAGATAAGGATCCGATTTCTTCAAACCTACACCGGCCATAGCTGTAAGGCTGGTCGGTGCCCAGGAGTAGGAGGTTGAACCGTATTCCTCTGCCGGAGTTAGGCTGGTACCGAGATTGACTATATTTACCAAACCTTTCTGTATCTCGCTTCCGAAATGCATGGCATACGCTATTCCCAATGGTATCTGGTACGATGTGGTGCTTTCAATTGCCCCGGCCATTTCATTATTAAGAATTACCGTTACCTTAGGAACATATAATCCGTATATCAAGCTGGCTGTAACAAGAAAATGAACAACAGTCTCCTTGTGCGATATTTTAAGATTCATAGAACCTATAAAAACAGCAATTCCAAGACCAATAGTTAGAAAAACGGTGATTAATGATCTATATTCCGCATTGCCTGTTATCGTTTGGATAAACAGCAGCACCTCTTTCATAAGACCGGTATTGCCGTAAACCGACATCGTTGTAGTAAACATATTAACTTTTACCCAGCATCTTCTGCAATTTATAGCTATTGCCTATAGAGCTATGAGATATAACCTGATTTAGTGCCCCTTCGACATTTTTATACTGATCATAAAAGTTGCCTATTATTGACTGATATTTCTTTATTTTCATAGAGTATGTTTGTTCCAAACTGCGATACTGGAAATTCAGTTCAGTTTGTAATGATTTTTCAGCTTCTGATATTTCCGCCTCGGCAGCGCCCGCTTTGCCATGTTTTATTTGCGATCTTGCAAGATTTGTTTCTTTGTATGTGTCCATCATTAATGCTTTTAATGCATGGTATGCTATTTCATAGGATACAGCTTCAACAAGTTTCTCATTCATAGCATCATAGAAACCCGGAACATTGCTTAATGCGGCAGCTTTCAGGAAAGCGAAAATTGGAATATCACTTGCGTTAATAAGAGCAATCTGCGAGTAAGTTAATGCTGCCCCGCCGCTTGCAATAGAAGCTTCAATTGCCTGTATTGTCGTTTTAACTTTTACGGATATAGGCGTTACCAATTTAGATGTACAGGTATCCTGTCTTAATTTGGCAACACTGCTGCACAGCTGCATCGTACCGTTTGTACCGTTGCCGTTCCCGATGGCCATTGTACTTAAAAGCTTTCCCATATTGGTTGTAGCAGGCAGTATGTACTCAACTTTTTGATATGGTCCTCCACCTGGAGTGCAGTTTTCAGTTGGTGCAATATCACCTGCAATAGTTCTAACAAATTCTGTAAAATCACCTGTCCCGAAAGATGTGCTGACACTGTAAGCATCATTGACAGCTTTTATTATTCCCTCACAAGGTACACCAAGAGCTAAGTCTTTTTGAGTAGAAGTGCTTCCTCCTGTTCCTGAACCTGTATTTTGAGTAGTAAATGAGCTTTTCATGTCACTTAAAAATGTATGCCATGCTGAACCGAGGTTACTTCCGGCCTGTGCTAAAGCTCCGCCGTAAAATCCATTTTGACCACTCGCCTGCATCCTTGCGGAAGCATTGACTAATTTACTGTTATTTATCCCTTTTCCGAGAGCTCCTCCTGCCACAGCTACCAGCTGTTTAGCTGCTGCACAGCTATTAACATTCAAGCCGTTAATGGAATCAGCTATAGATTCAAGATCACTTAATATTGTTGAAACCTGCGGCAGGAAGGTTTTCAACGCCAGCTGAAAAGCAAATGCCGGAGCTGCCTGTAATATTGCCTGAAGCTTTTTAACTAAATATTGGAAGTTCAGATAGCTGAAGCCTCCCATAATAACATCGATGCCGCCGCAGCCGTTATTGGTAATTTTCGGAGCGGTTACGGAAAACGGCTGTATGGTAGTTGATGGAGGCTTGAATCGGGCAGAACCGCCGACAAAATAGCCGCGCTGCTGGCCGCTGTAAGCATGATAGGATAGTGCCTTCATATTAGTTAAAGTATCCGTCAAATAGCTGTTCATATCGGCAAACACCGGCACCGACAGAAGTGATATTGATAATATAACTGCTATGAATTTGGTAAGATATTGTCTAAACATTAGTTGCCTCCCTGCCGATGCTTGGTGTAGTAATAAATTCTACTTGTTAACGTATTAAAATCAGTTAATCCTATGCCGATCTGATGAAATATCGGTTTGCCCGACTGACCGCGATAAACCATTATTATTACAGGATGATATATCACGTGAAATTTGGTAAACAGTTCGGGATGATCCGAACACGGTAAGTCTTTTGCGGTCGGACAACCATTTTCACTAATTATCAATACGCTGATTCCGTATGCTTTATGCAGCTGCTCTACTATAGGCAGCTGCATGTGGCAATATTCACAAGCTGCATCATAAAAAAAATATAAGCCTATCTTATCGGCATGGTTTATTAGAAAATTAGTCCGACCAGCATAAGAATTGGAAGCAAAGAGAATAATAGCGAAAATAAAAAGAGACTTCTTTAATATTTTCAACGCAAACTCCGATTGATATTGATATTTTGAGTGACGGTTTGAACCGGCACATAAGGATTATTGTTGCCATTGTCAACGGCTTTGATAATTTTTGTATAATAATATAAACGATTAGACAGCTGCTCCTCGTTAATCAGCCCCGATCCGACAGGCTGAAAGGCCGGTTTGCCATTACTGCGTTTATATACCATAACCGTTGTAGGGAAATATTTTATGTGAAACAGTTTTGATAACTCCGAGTCTACAACGCAAGTCATCTTACTGTTGGCGGGACAATAATCCTTTGTAACTAAAACCGTTGTCAAATTGTAATCTGCCGATAACCAGTTCAATACTTTTTCCTGTTGATTGCAGTAAGGACAATTACCCTTAATCAAAAGATAGATACCGACACGCCCACTGTTATCGGACAGATATTTCTTTTTTACTTTGCTGTGATAAGACTTTAAAGTACGGTACGACCAGCCGTTTGATCCGAAATTCTTCTGCATATTATATTCGGGATGATCCAATACGAAATTAACCATGCTGTGAGCAAAAACCACACTTTTACGCCTTGCCATATCCTGCATCGACATATACGCCTGCATATTGCGCGGCGTTGGTTTTATTACTGCTATATTTTTTAATATCTTGAAATAATGCTGAAATTCAGGAATGCTGCGGGTAGCAAGCCACTGTTTATTGTTTATTTTCAACCATGGAATCTGTTTTTCCAGATCTTTCTCGCTTGCAAATTTCTCAATCTGTTTTTCATATTTATTTTTTGCAAGTTTAACTTTATCTATCCATAAACAATCCTTACCGTAAAACCAGCCCCAATTATGACTGCTGTAAAAATTATTTGTATAATAAGGGCATAAATAAATTAGATTGTTTTTATTTTTATCGATTTTATATTTTCTGTTTTGATATTGAACAACATTGCCTATTTTGATATTTGAGATAAAGGATTTTTCTTTTTCATGTTCTATATTTTGATTTAATAATGATATACTTTTTTGAAGCTGATTATTGTTAACAATGTTATCATCGTTAACAAAATTTGACGCAGGATTAAATCTGCCTGCATAAAGATTGACAGATGAAAACAGTAATATAAGAGATACGAAAATCCTATTTGCCAAGCGCATTGATTTTTCCTGTAATTTGTTTGATGGAATTACTCAGCCTGCTGTCGGCCGCATTGATTTTATTTTTGGCCGCAGGAGCATTCTGCACGATAGATTCCATCCCTGTTCTGATAGCTTCCTTGGTTTTAGGAAACAAAAAAAGCAATGAAAATATAATCGCTAAAATTATTGTAATAACAATGATATGAATATAACCTTTTTGATTAGACATAACTATCTCGTGTACCAGTTTTGATTCAACTGATGATATAAATCCGCCAATTCCTGAGACCGACTCATATCCGCAAGTTGTTCAATATGATACTTAAATGACCAGTCACCCGCACTTTTATAAAATACTGGAGTACCTGAAAGATTCTTCAGCCACCCCTGACTTCTTGTAATATTAAGAGGATTAACATTCTTTGCGTACACAAAAACAGGTACGCGCTTAATATTATACAATCTGAACAAAAGAGGATCTATTTGTATGCCGTGAATAATCGGCAAAACCTTATTTCCCTTTTTGTTAAGTGCAATAATTTGATGTATAAAGGCTTTAGTCGGCGCTATTGTATGACAGCTATCTACACATCCCCTCATCACAAAATAGATATTTTTATTTTTAAGAATGCTTACAATCTGCGCATAATTGCGAAGGGTGCTGATTGGAATGCTGCTTGATATGAATATATAAAGTCTATCGGTATTACGAAAGAAATTATTGTAATATTGAACAGATTTCTTTGTTGGGTGAATACCTGCAAAAGAATTGACTATATTCTTCATATTTTTCATTTGCTTGGCTATATTGTTTTGAAAATCTACATAATCATGCAGCGCAAGGCTTTTTGCTTCAGATGTATATTTGTTATGAAAATTTTTCAATAATTTTTGATATTTTTTTGTATTCTTTTTTTGTTTGAAATAATTGTTTTTAAGCTGAACGCCACTGCCGGCGCTGAAATTATCAGTACCGGCAGCATAAGAAAGATCAAAAGTAAAAAGTAGAAATAAAAGTAAAATAATTCTATTTATCAAAACCGCCGCCTGCCATTTTTCGAAGGATATTAGATTTGAAATTTAACAATGAATTACGATATAATTTTTCTTTACCCGTAAGCGTTTTGGTTTTATAAGTTAATCGAGTATGCGCTTTCGGTTGATCAATAGCCCATACTCTTTCATAAATATAATTAACGGTATCGCCCGTATAATATGCGCCGGGCATATAACGTTGAACTATGATCAATAAAAGTATAACCATTCCAAACTTATGAATCCCATTCGCAATACCCCTTTCTTTAGATAGGGGATGTAGCGAATTTGTTTCCCGTTTAATTTTCATAATAAACCTCCCGCTTTAATTTGAGATTGCATAAACGGCTTTTGCAATCGGTTTTGCATGACAACTATGCCCTCATGCCTGATAATTCGCCTGCATCTGTCCGGTTTGATATAGTTTTTGCTTATAATATTTGTCAGCATAGGAGAATACAGATACACTTTATCGGTAACACCGTTGGCAACAAACCTTGCATTGCCCTTATTTGTGTCGGTTGTCCATACATCACCTGTAATAGTTGGCATGTTTTTCCGAAAAGGGTTAAGCGACTTCTTTCCGGGATAGACCTTCAGCTTGCCTACCAGCGATGGATTCTGTTGTCTGAATTCTTTTAATGACGGATGGTCTTTCTGATCGGTTCTCTTTCTACGGTTGCAAGCTACAGTCTTACCATCAAGCTTGTAATGTCTTTCTCTTAGGGCGTGTATCCTTGCCCTACTATGTCGCTTTACCTTTTTAAATATCGTATGAATGGGCGTATTCGTAAGATAACTGCATTTAAAAAACAACATTGCATTGGCAACCGCATCTGTATCATGGTCTTTGGATAATCCGAGTTCTCGTCTGTATGCCGCCATATCGTAGGCGGGGATAAAATGTATATCGTCACTATACTTATGCTGTAAACTACCTGCTATGGCATTCATAGTTCCAAGCGCTCTCCATTGTTTAATATCCATACCTGCTATAGGCAGATAGATATGCCCTAAATGAACATCTTCGTGACAACTTTTACATAAGAATATCAAGTTTTCAGATACATCGGTACCACGCTGCTTTCGTTGGATGAGGTGGTGCTTTTGAAGGTGTTCGGTTGATCCGCAAACAAAGCATACCTTTGGCGGTGAACTGTGTGAGTGTGAGTGATGTGTGTGAGTGTGGGTGTCTGTGTGGATGTAAGGAGTGATACGTGGGGATACTTTATATTCTTTGCCGTAACAAGCGCCCCATGTCATTTTTCTGATGTTAAATGTATTTGCCTCCATTATCTTTGTTGTCTGCTCTGCCGGCAAAGGACATAGTTTTAAAAGCTTATCGTAAAGGTTGAGATGAACTTTGACACCATACTGCAATGTTACATTTGTTTTGTGTATGGACCTTATGTTTCTCGGTTTTTTAAACTTGGCAAGCGGACGATTATGTTTTTCTGCCATTCTGCGTTTTCTGAATCTTGCCAGATATCTTCTGCGTCTGCGGTGGGTTCTCCTGTCATCCATCTTGCCGCGGATCTTATCGATACCGGTCTCACATTCTCCTTTGTAGAGAATATCCATGTGATTGTCTTTCGCCTCGACTACAGCAAAACCGATAGTCTTGTAGCCGGGAGAAACTGTGATAGCAAACTTTCTGTCAATAGTCTTAGACCGATTAAAGGTCTTTTTAAGAAACATTGCTACAACCGGTTTACCGGACGTGCCGCCTCCTATAATCTTAACCTCACCGCGTTTAATTAGTTTACGAATTTGGTCGAACCGTCTTGTAGGATGACCTGCATTACCCAATTTGTCCTCTGTAAAAATTATCTTCACATAACCTCTTATAACCCTATGATCAGGGCATTTAAAAAAATGGTTTGTCTCCTTGAGGCATACCGATATACCATACGTAAGGTCAAGGGATTGCACCTCTGTCTCGCAGAGCTGGGAGTGTCGCCCTGCAACGTCTGTTTTGTCTGCAACATATATGCAGACAAACCGTATCGGTATATACCCACGTTCAACTACTCTCTAACGAGGCTCATGATAAGTTCGTCTCTCCACCACAAGCTCCCCGTTTCAACGGGGGGTAATTGACGCAGTCGAGCGGTAAACATAGGTGACTCCTTTACACGCCGCAGCCGCCGCCGGTACTACCGGACCGCTGCGACCGGCCTCTTATGCCGGCGAGAACATTTCTATAGCCTGTTGCACTTAAATATTTAGCTGACAATGCTGTCTGCGGAAGCACATCAAGACCATGCTTTGTGAAATACGTATTAATTGCAGAATATGTATTTGGAAACCAGTAAGAAACAACCTGCCATGCAGTTTTGTACATGTTTTGTTCAGTAACATTTTGAGAAGCCATAAGCTCCAAAAGTCCCAGCATTGCCATACCGTGATTGCAATCAGGAAGAGCTGTCGGATTGTTGCAGCAGGGACGATATATATTACGTGCTACACGTTCTACAAGTTTTTGCTGCTGCGGTGTAAGTTTAACAAGATTATATTTATCAAAATGATTCATCATGCGCCCATTGGATAATGTCCACCCTCCTGTAGAGGCAAACCGGCTCGGATCACCGCCAAAACGGGGAGAGCTTAATGAATTTAATACCTGATTCTTGTTGCCGAATCCAAGTCCCCATAACAAATTGAGTATCAAACGGGAATTTTGCCTATTTATTTTCAAATTTCCGTTATGATCGCCGTAAAGTAAATTTGCTTCCCGGCGATTCAGACCGCCTCTTGCTGCATAAAGCGATTCAAACTTATTTTTATCAATAACACCGTATTGAACCATTTGCTTGCCAAGATTACCCCACTTAACAGGTAGGGTTAAAGTAATACCTGATGGTGTAATGAGCTTCTGCACCGAATATCCCGGACCGCCGCCCGCGGATACGCCGCAATTAGCTGCGGACGCAAATTGTGCCATAGGCATGAGCATGCCCACAGCCAATAAACTAATAAAACTTCTCCTACTCAGACTCATAACAAATTCCTCCTAAATTTTTCCGGTTAATAGCAAAAGAGCGTGTTTCTATGATTGCCCATGATGATCCGTCGGGACGGACGCGAACACGTTCACCCGGATGCAGACAACGAAAATTACTCATTTTGTGCGTGTTTTGAATGGTGATTGTTTGACCGGACATTAATTTGATCCGGTTAAAACAATGACTGAGACCTTGACTATCCGGTGTGCAGTTGGAATCCGTTCTGACAATGCCGGAGATCGGACTTGATATTTTGCCCCGGACAATCGGCGTAAAATAGCGGCCGTTTTTACCGTTGACATACCAAGATACAGGACCCTGTACTCCATTGGGGAGCTTAGGTTCCCAAGCCCAAGCTGATCCCGCAATAAACAAAAATGCTACGATAAAAAAGCCCATTAACAATGCAAATTGATTTCTGATTATACTCATTTTCTTTCTTTCATTAAATTTTCCAATCCTGTTGGATTGGCTCCGACCAGTTTTGTGCCGGTTTTAACGAATATGTATGTCGGCGTGCCGGTTACTCCGAGATTTTGAGCCATCCGATTTGCTTTCTTTACGTATTCATCACCTTTTTTACAGGTTTTAGTACCGAGATCGTTTGTAAAATAGTCAGTAAATGTTCTATGATCACAGATAAAATTAGATGTTTTTTTTGGACTTGACGGACGTTCGAAAGAAAAGAATATTAACTTTACGATATAGCCGTATTTGTCTGCAAATTTTTTAGTCGGTATCTTCATTCGTTTGCAGAACGGACAATTAGGATCGGCTATCTCATACACTATCCGACCTTTTCGGGCTTGCTTGGGCGTATAGACTGCCGCAACAACACCCGGAAGTTTATCTTTATATTTTGCCCAAATCGATTTGAATTGTAAGCTGCCTGCTTTTACTTGAGTATTTCGGGTTATATTTTGTCCATTATGAAACAACATACCTACCAAAGTAAAATTTTTAGTAGAATAAAAAATTACAGGTCGTTTACCCCGCGGAGTCTGAATTGATAAAATAGATTGGCATAATGAATTGTTAATTACAGGTTTTTGACTAATAATTTTATATGGCGGAAGATTAATGTTTTTCCGCAAATTAATACCGCTGCAAACAGTTGCTGCATTAGCCGTTAAGGCTGTAGCGAGACTTACTACAGCCAAAACGAATAAGGCAATATTCTTGCCTCTATACATATTAAAAAGTTGCTCCTGCCAAACTGGTGGCAATCCCCGGGAGAAGGAATATCAATCCGGCTCCAAGCGCGGCACCAAAGAAAAACATCGGAGATTTGCCTGCGAACATAGATCCGTAGACTCCTACGATCAGTATCACGATCGCTCCAATTATACCCGGCGCCCCGCTCACCCAATTAATTATCAGCTGGTACAAACTGTAAAAAGCATCGGTAGTAGTAGGTGTCGTTCCGGCAAAAGCAGTATTGCTCATCATGAAACTACTCATAACAACTGCAAGTGACATAAGTGACATACCTTTCCCCTTCCTTTTCAATCTCACAGCTCTGCGAACTGCATTAACACATTGACCAAAAATCATAAAAACCTCCTAAAAAAAATAAAGAACTTGTCTCTATATACCTTATATGCAGGGGGTTGAAAAAATGTCATTTTAATTTTTTTTGAAAATAATTTTTTCACCGACATCTTTTTGGACAGCTTTAATATCTTCCGCATGAACAAAAACATTAGAATATATAACGTTTTTATCGCCGAGAAATCTTTTGCATCTGAATTTTCCAGCTGGATATTTTTTCTTGAGTAATAAAATTGGCAGCATATTAGTTTTTCTATCGAGCGTTAATTTTATTGGATAATTATTGCCAATATCAAAATTAACGCTGCGAACATAAAACCAAAAGGATTCTTTATACATATAATTATCTTGCTTTAAAGATAGACGATCGGGCAAGATGCCGATTATGCTATTACGAAAAGAAACAATGTATGAATCATTACGCCTACCTGCTATTTTTCCCCGTATTATATGATGTTTCAAAAACTTTTTCTCTGCAAAAATTCGTTGTGTTGAAAAGAAAGACATAATTTCTTTAATATCAAAACTCAGCGTTTCAATATGTTTATTTAGAAATTTTCTCTCAAACATAACTTGTTTCTTTTTGCCCAGCTTAAACGCATCCCCGTTGTAATCGATACTTATCAGCGAATAGTAATATCCAAGAAATAAATTGATAATATCTTCCAACAATTGTCTTTCGCCGTCATTAAGATTTTTTGCATTCATGAATCCATCCTTTTTTGTTCATCACATTATTTTCAACCCTTTATATATAACTTATATGTAAGAGGTTGAATTTTGGACAAGGAGAAAAAAATGGCAGATGATTCAGGTGGAAGCAATGTAATTATCCCTATAGACGAAAAAGGGAACAACAACAGCAAGCCTCAAGGCATATTAGACGCTGTATCTAAAATTCAGCAGTTCTATGTGCTGGAAAGCAGCGGCAGGGGCATATCGAAAGATTTTCTTACAATTAAGGGTTCGCTTAATTTCTTTAACATCGGTATAAAAACAGGGCTTACCGAGGGATTGATGTTTATTTTTCTAACCCTGTTTTTTGTTCCGATATTATACGACCCTGTAATTCTGCACAAATTGTTGAGCCATATTCCGGGAAGAGGACCGGTTACTCTCAAATTCTTAATCTATTTTATCAGCCTGGCGCCTGTTATCATGTCGGTAGGGATATGTTCGTATCTGAGTAAATATCACACTGGTTCAATTACTAAAAGCGCAATAGATTCGCTGCTCTGGGGCAGAATATTATTGCTTGTCATAAAGCTTGTTATAGTGTTTTTCCTGTTCAATATAGTTGCAGGTCTTTTGACTCCCCATGCGGCTGACAAAATATCACATTTTTTATCTCCGCATAATCCTGCAATCATTTATGGAATGGTAATAATACTTCACAATAAACTTCCCATATTGGCCGTAGAAACGGCAGTTGTGTTTATTATTGCCATTCTTATACCCTTTGTTTCCGTATTTATGGCGCACACAATCAAGAAGATAAAAATAAAACAAAATCTGAACAGACAGACAAAGACAGGATTTAACATATCTGACATTAAAAAGGAGGACAACTTTGTAACATTAGGCATGGGCTACAAAATAGGCCATCCTGAAAAATTGATAGAGCTGCGTATTAATAATAAAAACAGAGCCGGACACACTTTTTGCTTCGGGTCAACAAGGATAGGTAAAACAAGGCTGATAGAGTCTATGATTGAACAGGATATAGAGCAGGGAAACTCGGTTGTTCTGTTTGACCCTAAGGGCGATATTGATATTACAGAGAAAATCGTTCAATGCGCATTGGAAAATAACAGGGCAGAGGATCTGTTTTTTATCAACCCGATCTATCCGCCCCTATCAAATAAAATAGATCCGCTGGCCCATTATTACATGCCTGAGGAAATAGTAAGCCATGTCGTATCGGGTATTAAAGCAAAAGAAGAATTTTTCATAAATGTGGCATACGAAACGACTCTTGCGGTAGTCATGGCGCTCATAGAAAAAAATAAGGAAGATCAGCAAAAACAAATAGATAAGGGTACATTAAGACAGGAAGATGTAACGCCCACAAGAATGAATTTCAATGACATCAGAAAAAATATAAGTATAGACAAATTGCAAGATCTCGTTACTGATTTGTCGGGTAACCAATCGCAAAGAGCGCAGGAAACACTTGTAACACTAAATCAGATAGTCAAATCGCCTCAAGATTATTTCGCAAAGGTGTCATCATCATTGAGAACCGTTTTAACCGCACTCTCAACCGGTTCTGCCGGCGACATTATAGGAACCGTTCACGCCAATAAGTTTATCGAAAGGCTGACAGAAGGCAAGAAGGTTATACTTGTTGCGCAGACGGGAAGTATGCTGACGAGAAAAACGGCAGGCACGATTTCAAGGGTGCTGATTTCGATGATACAAAGTTTCATCGGCAGATTATACGCATCGGGAAAAACACTTGAAAATCCGCTTGCAATCTACATGGATGAGGCAGCCGCCCTTATGTATCTCGGCATAGAGGAGATGTTCAGCAAAGCCGGCGGCGCAAATGTGATGATACACGCATTCACTCAGTCAATCTCGGATCTGGAAGCTGAAATCGGCAAGCCTTTTGCAAGAAAAATATTAGATAACACGAACACAAAGATATTCATGCGTGTAAATGACCCGGATACCGCAAAGTATGTATCTGATTATTCCGGCAAAGAGAAACGGTTTAGTTCAATATTATCACTTGGCGGCGGTATTACGGTGAGGGAAGTCGAAGAACCTCTTGTAGTGTCGGATGATCTTACAACACTTCAAAAGCGTGAGTTCTATCTGTTTACTTATGAGGGTAAGTTTAAAGGACTTACGCTTAATGCAACGCCTGTTAAATATCATATTGATCTGCCTGAGATAAATTTACCGGATAGAGTAACCAAAAAACAAGAGCAAGGTAAACAATCCGATAATACCATAAACCTTAGCGCATTGTCGCAGCTATGGATGGATGAAACAAAACATTGGGCAAAAAAATGGACGGAAACATACAACTCGTTTGCCAATGGAGTAAAAAGAAAATATAAATTAAAAAAACTAATAGCAAAACCGGCTATCTTTCTTGCGCTGTTTTTATTGGCTATACCGATTTTCTCTGTTATATACACCAAAATTGACTCGCATTCGCTTCTGTCGCTTCATATTCAGCTGTATAGGCTTGAGTTGCTTCAATTTGCAAAATCATTTCACTTCACATTTACGGTGGAAATAAGCATACTTGCACTGTTGTTTGCGTATGCTGTCCTTAAATTTATATCTTATACGGATCTGCCAAGCCGTTCTAAGGTATTAAGAAAGATTTTGCAATTAACAAATATTTTTAATATATTCGTGCCCGGCAGCCTAAATTACAAAAAAGAAATAATAAATCACACCGACAAATATATTCCATGGCTTTTAAGCCAGCTCAAAAAGGACAACGATCCAACTTCCCATCCCGCCGAATACGCCAAGGCCGAAGAAGAAAAAGAACAGGCAAGTATATTAGACAAGGATGAAACGGCAACAGATGAACAGCAAAATGAGCTTGATTTAATTGATAAATTGTTAAAAGAAATTGACATATCAAACCGCAGTTATTTAAATCCGTATATAAAGAAATTTTACAATGAAAAAATAAAACCCCTTGAAATTGTAATGCAGAACAATGAGCAGAAAACAGCCATTGCTTATCTGCTCGGACTGCTGGATAAATACGGAGATTGCTCGTCTATTAAAGGAAAGGAGTTTGATTATGTGAAGAAAAAAGATAACACGATAACGACATACAATATCCTAAGCGTAATAACACTCGCAGAGCATACCTGCGATGTTGCAAATAATATAGTTCCCATATATGAAGCTCTGCGGCAAGATAATACAAGCAAAGAAGGAAAGCTTTTACCAAGCGTAAAAGCGATGATATACATAGTCGCCCTTGCTCATGACATAGGAAAAATAAACAAAATATATAAGCATAAAGGCGATTTTACAGCCCAGACACTTGCTCATCCCGTTTTATCAATTGCGGTTGTGTTAAAATTGATAAAAAATGAAACTATGTTCAATATCAAAAATATTGCCATATCAAATCATCATAACAGGGAAAACCCGAAACAACCCGATTCGCTTGAGCTTAAAGCGTTAAAACAGGCGGATGCAAAAGCACGAGAAGATGAGTTAGAGAAATACAAAGCAGAACACCCGGAACGAGCAAAAGAGGTTACAAATGCTATAAAACAGTTCCAGGCAAAAAAAAATAACAAGGAAATTTCAGATACGGAAAGAACATCCGAACCAATAATAAGTTGGATAGACGAAAAGGACATTGGGACAATCCTTGATGAGATCAAAAAATCAACAAACATAATAACGGGAACAAAGAATTTCGTAAGGGCTATATATATTGGAGACGGCCGTGTGTATGTCATGCCGGAACTGATCGCTGATATAGCAACGGAAATTGCAGAACAAAAAGGGAAACATGATTTTGTCGAACAAAATAAATCGGTTGCAAAACGAAACGGAATTGCCCTTGCAATTAAAAATAATCTGGAATTAAAAGAATATATTGGCAATGAAATAGATCATGAAAAATTCAGCAAACAATATTTTTTATACAACAAAAAAGGTCAAAAATTAGCGACAGGATACTATATCCCTGTATTAGAAAAAGCATTCAATTTTACCGACAATGAAAAGGCACAATTCAAAAAATTAAAGCAAGAATCTACACGCATTGTCAAAAACATATATAAAATTAAGTATTAAACAAAAGGAGTATTAAAATGGAAGACGACATGACGGATGAAGACAAAGAAATAGCAAAAATTGAAGCAAGAATCTACACATACGAGGAAACACGCAAAAGGGAAGAGGGGATTGAGACAATGATAATGCAGTCTATGACAAAAAAATGGATACCTGAGTACACATATCCAGGTTGCAATAGGAATAATGTTGTTAACGATTTCCATTCTGCTGAACGATTTATTCTCAAAATGTATCCAAGCATCCGAAATTCGATTGCCGAAAATACAAGGTATTTCGGAGTAATAAGAAAGTCTATCTCAAAAAGTATTTCAAATGCGCGCCGAACATTTCAGAAACGAAAAAAATTGTTAACCGGTGTCTGCAACATATTCGGCACATCCGAAAACAGAATGAAAGAATTAATAATTGATAGAAAAATAGACTTTCTAAATTTTGATATGAGTGTATTTAGAGATATAATAAAGATACATAATATTATCTCAGATAAATAAGGCAAAATCGAGTTACCGGCAAGCCGGTGTTTGGGTGGTTAAAGCTATAAGCCCCCAAGCACCGGCTTGCCAGGTTAAACAGATATTAACTATTCTATATAACCCCCCCTAAGCTTGCACGCTTTTTTTATTATCATTTTTTCCTGATCTGATAAATTCTTTCATGATAGCCTCGCGGCAGGTGAGCACATTTTGTTTTCCTTTTTGCGCATATTATTTCCTTTTTTTGTTCTACTCTCTTCCCCCCCCCTCCGTAGCTGGCAAAGCCAGCGAAGGCCATCTTCCATCTTTATCTTCCACCATTCCAATATCAGCTATTCCATCCAACATCAGCTTATTATCCGCCATCCTTCTCCCCCCTTCCGGAATTGGCAAGCGTAGCGTAGCCAATGCAGGCCATCTTCTATCCCGTATCGTCATTCTCACCCGTGCCGTCCTGCCTTTTGATGCAGGGTAGTTGTTTCTTTTTCCCCCTTCCGGAATGAGCAAAGCGAATGCAGGCCATTCTTCCTTCACCTCATACTCACCTTCACCTCATCTCGCCTACTGATACCAGGATTTTGCTGCTCTTTTTTGCCCGTTTTATGTTTTTTTTGCTCCAGATTTTGAGTAAGTTTTGTGTGTCCATCTGCGTATCTTCTCCCCCCTTCCGGAATTGGCAAGCGTAGCGTAGCCAATGCAGGCCATCTTATTCTTTAATCCTACCGAGCCCTACAATGAACTCCATCTTTTTATCTCACATTATCCCCCCCCCCAATATCATGATCCTGCCTACTGATACCCAATTTTTGCGCAAAATCGTCAACAGTCAATTTTTAGCGTCTGTTTTGCGATAGACGTGTTTACCCCTACCTGATGCCTCGGAATGCGAAATTGAGGGGGTTCTGTGCCTATATGACGAAATTTAGGACAGTATGTTCTGTGTCCATTTTGCGTGTCTGCGCCTTTCTCTCCTTTCCGGAATTGGCAAGCGTACGTAGCCAATGCAGGCCATCTTCCATCCCATATCGTCATTCTCACCCGTGCCGTCCTGCCTTTTGATGCAGGGTAGTTGTTTTTTTCCGGCTTGTATTTCTGTGTATATTTTTGGTGCTTGTCAAATGCTGCTATTTACGACTTAACCCATCTTTATCATTATCTTCATCTTCCAAAAAACCCTTATCTATCAACATATTAATCTCGATCAATAACTGCCGGTGACACTACAAATTTTCGCTTTCTGTCTGCAATGGTCTCATTTTGCCGGTTTCAACTTGCGGGATACCCAGGCATTCTTATAGATTGTCTGTTGCCCGGACAAGATAGTCAAAAATGCACACAAATGCGCAACAGTCTTTGTTCCAACAATTTGATTTACTATGCGGAATAGCTCCGCTATGTCTGTGCCATATCCCCCAGGGTTCACTTTTTGTGAACTAATATACTACAAATTGTAAAATTACATTTTTTCAACCTCCTGCATATAAGGTATATAGAGGAGCATGCTCTTTTGTGCCTCCGATACCCCCCGGCCTGCCAAAGAGATATGCTCCTACTGTTGAATTGAAGGAGGTTTTATGAAAAAAGTTGGAGTGCTATGGAGTCACCTTGTTGACGACATCACAGCCAAAATCAAAAGAAAAAATAAAAACAAAACAATCAAGCGCAATCCGAAGCTCAACCGCAAGCGGGGAGTGGCACGATAGCGTCAACTACCCCGTCCTGAAGGACGGAGCTTGAAGCTTGAGGGTGACCAGGGAGAGCCCCGTATCCCAAGTGAATACGGCTACGTTGGCAATAGGTATAAGACCCACACTGGGATGCTTCCTCAGTCCCAGGCTCTGGAAGGCAAAGATGCAGACATGGTTCGGGTATCCGCGAAACGGTTTTTGCCAAGGCACAGCCGAAGCCGGTTGCCAACATTCCCGAGGGGAGACGCCAGAGATGGCGTGTAACAATGTCCGTAAGGACAACAGGAGATAAAATGGCAGTATTTGTTTTGGACAAAAGAAAACGGCCGCTGATGCCGTGTACTGAGAAACGGGCAAGACTTCTTCTTGAGCGCGGACGGGCGGTAGTGCATAAAATTTATCCGTTTACGATCAGGCTTAAAGACAGAATAGGCGGCAGCATTCAACCGCTTATACTGAAACTTGACCCTGGAAGCAAGACAGCGGGAATGGCGCTATCCCTCTCCGACATCAGTGTCGGGGTCTCCCGCACAATGTGATGAAATGGATCAACCACAAGCTAATAGCCGGTGCTACCGGCTTGGCTCTCACTCACTCAATCGCTTTTTCATCGGTTGCAATCCTCTTTGCAACTGTTCCTGATGCCGCCGAAATACACAATTACCGCACCAACACAAGCATTTTCAAGCACCGTGGCAACTCTCACAATCCACTGGTTTGGCTTGCTGTTTTTGTGCTTGTTTATGCGGTTTTGCGGTTCAAGCTTCCCGCAATAATCGCAAGCCTGTATCCTGTTGCACACTTCATCAATCTCAACCCGGATCAAGTCATTACAGATGCTTATTGGGGCGCATTATGGGGCATTTTTGTGCATCTTGCCACAGACGCAATGACACCGGGCGGAATACCGATTGGTAAACACAAGTTCACAATGAGTTTATTTTATACCGGCAGTCAGACGGAATACGCCGTTGCATTCGCCATTGCGATTGCAAGCGGATTGGTGATCTATGTCACACATGGAGAAATAACAATATGAGCGGCGCGCTTAGGTTCACAATAAGAAAAGAATGGGTTCACATACTGCGAACGAAATTAGAACAAAAATGAAGAAATATATCAAGCTGAGAGATTATCAGGAAAAGGCAGCAGCACAGCGGGCGCTATATGCTTTTGAACATAAGCGGTTTCTGATAATTGAAGCTGTTCTGTGCAGATTCAAAGAAGCAATATAGAGGAGGTTTAAGTGGGTATAAAAAAAGAAGAAATAGAGAAAACTATTGATAAAATAAAAAAAATTATCAATGAGATAGACAGCCGGTTGATAGAAATCGATCAAATTTTAAATATCAATCCATTGGCAGATAGATACATATTACGTATCGAAATCCAAGAAATCATGAATAAAGATATTAGTTCTGTGGAAAAAGCCGAATTAATAAAGTCCATGTCCGCAAAGGAAAAAGAATTATCTTTGCTCGCAAATAAGCAGCAAAAAACAATAGAACTGATTAAGGAAAGAATTAAACTCCAAGACGAATTATGGAATTTGAATAACGAACTATCCGCAGGCGATAGAAAATGCTAAAAAGCTACCTCAAAAAACACTGTCTTACCCAGAAACAGTTCGCCGATCAACTCCACATCAGTAAATCTCACATGTGTATGTTGGTCCATCGCAAACGCATACCCTCGGCAAAGCTGGCCAGAAAGATAGCGATAGCCACACATAAGAAAGTCACGATAATGTGGCTATTATACGGCAACTAATATGATCAAGTTTCTGATTGCCCTGCTGCTGATGATATCAGCCGTTAAAGCTCAAGCTTTCACCTGGCAGGATGCGGTATATCACTATGCGAAGCTCTATCAAATCAACCCATGTATCGTATTTGCAATCATCGATACCGAATCAAGCGGCAATAGTAATACAATCACCGTCAACTATAACCACAAACATCGGTCATATAAAACACGCATACAAGCGCTGAAAGTCATTAGATCCCGATATAAAAACATGGACATAGGATTAATGCAAATCAACTACTACTGGATTCGTAAAAAGCTCAAAGTCAACAAATCAATGCTGTTGCAGCCGCTCTATAATATCGATATAGGCGAATGGCTGCTAAAAACATTACTCAACAAATACGACCATTACAACGATGCGGTCATGGCATATCACTCCTTAGACCCGGCAAAAGGCAGACATTATCTGCAAAAGGTGATCCGGGCATATCAAGCCGACCGATGGCATTGCAAATCACCGGCCAAACCGCATAAGCAACTCCACAGAGTGATTGCGGACGCTATTTCTGTTAAATGACCACATGGCTTCTCGCATATCTCAAAACCGCCCTGTCCTTGAGTATCTTTGAGCTTTTATGGGCATTCGGGTTTTCCATCGCAATAGCCGGCGCAATGAGCCTGATCTCCCGCTTTCTCTACAGGCATCTATACACCGAATACGGCAGAAAAGCTGTTCTCGCGCTCATATACACAACATCAATCGGCACCATAATGCACGAGCTTTCCCACGCGCTGTTCTGCGTAATATTCGAACACAAAGTCACCAAAATCAGCTTATTTAATCCGGAGCCTGACGGCACACTCGGTTATGTGGAACATGCTTATAACAACCGAAACGACTACCAGGCTGCCGGAAACTTCTTTATAGGCATAGCGCCGATCCTGATGGCGGGGGTAATGTCATACCTGCTGATGGTATGGCTGATGCCGGATATTATTCCGCCGGCACCGGACACACACAATATCCACGGCATTGTAATGTATATTGAGGACATCTACCGCAATATATTAATCACAAACAATCTCGCAAACTGGCATTTTTGGCTGTTTGGATTTCTGATGTTTGCAATCGCCGGGCATTCCACGCTGTCACCTGCTGATATGAAGGGTGCCCTGAGCGGAATTGTTGCTTTGATAATACTGGTATTTCTGATCAACACCGTGAGTATATGGATACCCGGAGCAATAGATGCCGAGTTTCACTTTCTCGTCCAATACTACGCCGTTTTCTACGGCAGTATGCTATTCGGATTGAGTTTGTATGTCGGATTGATGGGAGTGCTGCTGTTGATTAAGATATTGATTTGAATGCCGGTTTTTGCCCTCTTTGGCGGGAAGGTCTCTTACAGGTACCGATAAAATATGTATAATTTTCTTTACATTGCCCTTGACAAGAAATCTTACAATCGTATAATAAAGTCATAGCATTAGACCAAAAAGGAGGTATAATTATGCTTGCAGAATTTATCAAACAACAACGCGTTAAGCGAAACATGACGCAAGAATATGTTGCCTCAGAGCTTGGTATGTCTCGCCCAACTTATTTGCAAATTGAACGCGGGAAGCGGGAACTTACGATATCCGAAGCAAAAAAACTTGCGTCTCTTTTTGATATGTCGCTGGAAAGTTTTCTTGCCGAGAAAGAACCCAAGCGAAACGTGTCTATCAAAAAAGAGCCTGTGAAGAAATCTGAAGATCTGCAAATTCGTGTTACAGAAAAAAATCTTGACAAGTTAAAGCAGGTTTTGCTTTATATCCTGAATAAGGTTGGATGCAAGCCGAATGTCGGTGAAACAGTCTTGCATAAACTTCTTTATTTCATTGACTTTGATTATTACGAAAAATTTGAGGAAAACTTAATGGGAGCGACTTATATCAAAAATTATCACGGTCCCACTTCTGTTGAGCTTGGTGAAATATTGAAAGAAATGCAGAAACAGGGTGAAATTGAATCCGTTAAAAGTCAGTATTTTAAGTATTTACAGAAAAAATATCTGCCGCGCAAACGCCCGAATCTTGATATTCTTTCAGCGCGGGAAATTGATCATATTGACAATGTGTTAGCGCGTCTTTCCGATAAAAATGCTGCGGAAATAGAAAATTATTCACATGAAGATATTCCATGGAAAATAGCGCAAAACGGTAAGCCGCTTTCTTATGAGAGTGTTTTTTATCGTGATGAACGATACTCCGTAAGAAATTACGGCGATGAACTTTAATCGCTTACCGGAATTTCAAAAAGAATTTAAACGGTTTGCCAAAAAATACAAATCTCTGCCCGAAGATTTACAAGAGTTTTGCAATGTAATTTCTGTCATTCCTCTTGGCAACAGCAAACATTTTAACATTATTATTAAAACTGAAACTTTTTATATTGTGAAAGCTCGTTTGTTTTGCAAATACCTGAAAGGTTCTTCGCTTCGCATTATTTATGCGTATTTTGAGCAAGAACAACGAATTGAGTTTATTGAGTTGTATTTCAAGGGTAATAAAGAAAATGAAGATCGAGCGAGAGTAAAGGAATATACAAGAAACCACCAAAAGATGCCATTCTAATTCTATTAGGGAAACCTAATTCAATATTTTTTGTGCCGATTTTTGACCTTATTACCAGGACTTATGGGCAACCAGCAAGCCCGATAGAGCTAATATAGAACAATCGTTTAAAAAAGTCAAGTCTCCAAATTGCCTCACCTAAAATCATCGTAAATCTGTAATTTTTACAAGTGCTTGCACAAAATTATAAAAAGCTGCTCCAAAATTATTATCATTAACCCTGATAAAAAGCTCCCCTTCATTTTCCTCAAGTCCAAAGTTAGAAATGGTATTTGTTAATATTTTTTGGCGATTCCCCTTTTTTAGAACCGAAACATCCATATCATAACTCATATGCATAATTGTATGCGCTTCATCTGTAAAAATAAAAGAGTCTTTATCTTTCTTTAAGATAATCGAAAAATGGTCACCATCTTCAAATTCAAACGGAGTAAATACACGAAAACGGTTTACGCCTTCATTTAATAAAGATATTTCGGCTGAAACGGTATTTTTTAAGTTGTCTTGAATTTCTGATAATTCAGTATTCATAAAGTCCCCCTATTAGTCAATTTTAGGACACCCTGCGGGAATCCTCTCTTTTTTTAAATGAGAGATGAAAGCAGTTATTATCTTAAAATATCCCCGCAAGCTCTCTTGCAATCTTGTTCTCAAGCACCGGAATGGCTTTTTTTAGATTCATATTGGTTTGTGTTGCTTCGGCCGCAACCCTTGTTCTGTATGCCTGATATGAAGTATTTAAAGTACGTGTAGTATGGTAAGTTGTTCCTGTTCCCTGTTTAAGATTAGATGTCATTTTGGCCTGGATATTTCCGTTGACTTTCTCTTTTACCTGAACATCCACAATGCCCATATACTTGTCAACATGTATAGCGGCTCCGGCAATCATGCCCAATCCTGTACCAATCATACTGCCGACTCCCATAGCGCCGAGTTTGCCATATCCGCTTCCAAATGCCGAACCTATCAGGGCGCCGCCGAATCCGCCTGCTAATGCGCCTGCCATTGTAAGATGTTTGGTTTCTTTACCCATATACAGCACATTTGTCTGAAGCCAGTAATGCGCTTTGTATGGATCTTGAATAATCTCATATCCTTTTGCCGTCAAATAATTAACGATATCAGATTGAAGATTGGGCATCGGCACCTGCGAAGTACTTTTCACTTGAACGAAAATTGTTTTCTGATCGGGACGAACCGGATTTAAGAATACAGTTTTGCTCATCTTTGCGGATGTTTCCAGTTTCGCATGTTCAATTCCCGTTGCCACCTGAGCGCATCCGCTGAATTGCAAAGTTAAAAATAACCCTGCAGTAACAAACAGAATGCCTTTAACCCATCTCCTCATAAAAACCTTCTAAAATTATTGTCTATTTGTTTTGCCGATATACGGTTAGAGTGAACGTACCTAATTCTTTTTTTCTCGTCATGTCTGTTCCAATACCTGTCCCCAAAAACTAATATTTTTAATCTGCCATCCGGCATCTTTTTTAGGATAACACAATCCATCTCATATGTCAGCGTAGAACAGCCTATTACGTGTTTGCAACTTAGCTTATGGGTACAATCTTTTATTGTTATGACTCGCTTTGCCATTTCCACAACCTATATCTCTTCCACGCCGCCAATGCCATATCTCTGACATCGTCATCATAGTTGGCGGAAGCTGTTTGGTATGCCTTTTTTATCCAAAAAGCAGCATCTGTTTTGTCCATTAACGCACCGTCTCCGGTCGCATACATCAAACCTGCTGCCACCATAGCCCTGTCATAGCCAAGCTTAGCTGACTTGAGAAAATAGCCCAATGCCTTTTGGTAATCCTTATGTTTAGCATAAACCACTCCTGCATTGTAAAGCGTTATGGAATGTCCGTTGATATGTCCCGGCAAACTGTTGATTGTATGAGTAAAACTACTTACCTGAGCATTACTGCACGCCGACAATGCAAGTGCGATTACCACTGCAAAAACGCTATTTTTTAAGGAAATAATCATAATCGTCCCTAAATCTGCTTTTTGCAAGAGGTACATTTTTATAATGTGCTACCCTGTCACCAACCAGATTCTCCATTGCCTGCACAAAATTTATTGTTTTTCCCTGCTGAATAGTATATATCGGTTTTATTGATGCGATACGATATGTGCCTTTCTTCAACACTATAATTGGCATAGAAACGGCATTGCCGTATCTGTTATAACATATCTGATATGAATGCCGGATAGCTTCTTTGCGTTCGGCAAGCTCTCTGTCTACCTCTCTGCGAGTTCGTATCAGAGCAAGATCTTGTCCCTTATAATCAGGCAGCTTCTGCATTGGAATCAGACTGTGATGCCAATATAAATTCTTTACACGCGCACGGCAAAAGAAATTTGCGTACGCCGGATTATACTTCTTGTAAGCTGTGTTGGAATATAGCTTTTCCAATAATCTATATGATCTCGGATCCTCTTCATAATAAGATTTGAGTCCATAATATTCAGCTTCATCAGCAAGCTTTCTGCTGTAAGTGCCTGCCAATATTTTATGTATTGCGATATTGGCGTATGTATAATCCCGCTGAGCAATGGGCGATCCGCTGTATAAATCATTATAAGGGATTGGAACGGAACAGCCCGATACGATAAGAGCAATCGCTACCGCTGCTATGACTTTCACTTATTATCTCTTTTTGGAGTTGATGGAACTGCAGCCATACGTTTCAAATACAAGCTGATATACATGATATTTCGATCTGAAAATGCAGGTTTATCCGGTATCTCATGCATCCGGTTGTTTATACCTACTTTCAGATAGTGAATCACCTGTTTAGAGGACATTCTGCCTTGTTCGGCAGGCGATATGACATCTCCGAGAAATTTCTGCATCATCGGGACATGATTGATTGCATTTTTTATCTGAGTAACAGAGGCTCCGATGATAGATGGTCCAACACCACCGACACCGCCATTGCCATGGCATGCTGCGCAGTTATCTCTATACAAAAATTTACCTGCCGTTACTTTTTGTTGATAAGTGACAGGTTGTGTCTGTCCCGCACATCCGGATAATAATAAAACTGCCAATATTGCAAACCCTCGCAGTTGCCGTCTGCAAACAATCACCAGCCGTCCTCCTGCTTTGTCTTGCCGCCGGCTTTATCTTCATCCACACCAAGCAGCTTGTCAATAGCCTTGGCATCAGGAAAAAAAACTTCCCTCATACGTTTGTTCCTTGCAAGAAGCAAAAGAGCGGCGGTTATGGCTGCACTCTTGCTCTTGCTGTTAACCATTTCATACAGCCTGGCTGCCTTCCCGGTTACGGTAGCCTGAACCTTGACCGCATCAGTCTTTTTTGTGCTCATAATATCCCCTTACATTTGCAAACTCATAAGGATTATCGATAAATATTGCATTACCCGGCAACCGCTTGTCCTCAAGATAATATGCTCCGCCGCCGGCAAAAATCACCTTTTTTGCCTTGCGCAGAACATCTATACGTTTCGATTTGACCTCATTAATAATAAACTCATTGTAAAAATCAAGTGCCTCGGTTATATGATCCGACAAATCTATTTCGTTTGAATACATCACCATCTTTTTGTTCTCAAATATTTCTTTCGCTTCCGCTTCGAGCAGATCAACGTTGAATCGCTTTTTGATAATTGCCTGAAGGTCGGTAACAATCTTGTTTGTCCCCTGATTTGTGGCAAATGAAAGCTCCTTGCTTGGTTTGCCATCCTCGAATACAAGGAAATCAAATGTGTTATATCCTATGTCAACAACGCATATCAATCCGGACTTATCACCATGATAACGGTCGATAATGCCCTGTCCTTGCGCATAAAGAACAACTTTTGCGGGAACGACAACCTTGCTATCTACGATAATCCTTGAAAGCGCATCGAAATAGCGCTGTCTTTCGCTCCAGTTGATTATTGAAAGCCCTGTCGCAATCTCAGCCCCGTTGAGCTTGCTGCCGAAGGCATGATAGGCTATCAACGGAGCATATTTGACCATAAAATCAAAGCCCCTCGTAGTAAAAGCATCCGAAACTGCCTGTTTGCCTACATTATAACGAACACCGTTATAGACATATCCGGCATTATCTCCAAAGTCCGCCATGGATTCCTTCTGCCTGCTTATGGCAGTTGGAAATTTGAAGTATTTATGGCTTTGCGAATCTGAGGCGACACATACCTTTGTGTCGCCGTAACCTATATCAATTGCAAGTCTGTTAGTCATTTTGCCTCCTGTTTGTAATTTAACGCCTTTTTCATCAACCATATATGAAAATATAAGCTCGAAATCCAAAAAATCAAGGTAAAATATTGAATTAAAATGTTATAAAAAGATATTATCAATTCTATATATCGAATTAAAATTTATCAAAATAGGATAAAACTATTTAAGCATTATTTCATTTGGCAATTCCTGCTAATATATATAGCATTTTTAAAATCTGACATATCTTATCATTGTAGTTCAGCATCGCTGAAACAGTTATTGACGCTTTACACGATGATAAAATATATTTGTTGATTATTGCTGATTATTAAAACTTTATAGACATCATAAGATAATAAATGAAAAAATGAAACATTAAATGAATATTTTCTAAAACTTCTTTCAGAACTTTCTTTTATTTTCTAATTAATGCTTAAATAAGCTGTAGAAAAGCTGGAAAGAATGATATGCATAAACGAGTTCAAAAAAGATGTTTACAAAGATCTGCGAGGCATATCCATCATTTTGTCAATATTCTTGATCGCTTCCCTTTTTATATCCGGCATCAGGTGGGAATACCGCTCGGTCATGGCAAGTGTTTTATGTCCCATAAGCTCCTTTATGGTGTAAATTGGGACCCCGCTCATAGCAAGCCATGATGCAAAAGTATGCCGCAGACTATGGAATACAACTTTGTTCCTGCGGTCGGTAATACCGTTGTTGAAGCCTAAACGCTTAATAATCCGTTGGAAGCCGATTGTTCTTGCGATATTATGCGGGCAATTGCCGGTAACATCGGTAAACACATAATCATCCGGTGCTTTGCCCTGCATTTTCTTAAACATCTCATAAACTTTTCCGGTCATATAAGCGGTTCGGTTTACTTTATTTTTGGTATCCTTGATAGAGATTGTTCTGTTGTCAATATCAATATCCTGCCATTTCAAACTTGCCACCTCACCGGCTCTCATACCGGTTGACAGTGATAGCAAAACCACCTCGTAAACCATTTCTCCCTTTTTTCTACATTCATCAAACAGCGCGAACACTTCTTTCTTACTCAAAAATCTTATTCGTCTGTTATCCTCTTTTTGTATCTTAATATTGTTTGCCGGATTTTCACCTTTGATGACATTCCAGCGTATCGCAACGTTAAATATTTGTCTGATAACAGCAATGGCGTATTCGACAGTTCGAGGCGCCTTACCCTCATCAAACATCCTGCATTTGATTGATTCAATGTCAAGAATAGATATTTCCTGCATCGACTTTTTTCCTATAGTAAGATTGATCCAAGCATGCAATAATTGCTTTTCACGTTTGATGGAATACTTTTTTTTGATCGATGCAGAATAGGGCAAGTATTTTTGCTCTGCAAAGTCAGAAAAACTTATCGATTGTTCTCTTTTTTGCTGCAAAGTTACAACTTCATCTCCAAGCCGAATTTTTCTTATTCTTTCAGATCTTATCTTATGAGCATAAGCAGCACTTATGCCTTCGGATTCCCACCCTATTTTCTCAACTATCACCTTTCCGAGCAAATTTTTATAATAAATATAATAGCATTTTTCAAATCTGCCGTTTATTTTTTTTTGAGTACTGGTATAATATTTAATACCGGGAAATCTTTTGCTGGTCACAAATCCCAAAGTTAACCCTCCATTTGTATCCTATTTGTATCCTAATTATGTGATTTCTAATACTATCAATGAATACAAAGAAAGTAAGTTGTAAAAAATTGCAGAGAATTACACGCAACATTATTTCTGCAATTACTTTTACATGACAAGCTAATTATTCCTAATCCCTGTGCCACAGGTTCGACTCCTGTCAAGGGCACCAGAAAATTCTATGTGTAGTCTGTAGCAAGGGGTCAGGTCTTCACAGGCTGTTGATAAAGCCCCTCTTCTCTATAGTTCATTGTCTAAGTAAAAGTGTATTTTCTGATAAATACCAAAACAATTCTGCAGCAGGTTAATAAAGAGCGGAAAACAGTATTGCAAACAGGTAATGCTGTTTGATTTTCTCTATCTATTCTGTTTTCTGTTACATCTTTTCTGTCCTTATTGAACAGTCTTGCCATTCTTTTTATGTTTTGGGCAGCTGCAGTCAGAAGAAACTGCTCTTCTTCGTTCCATCGTGAGACCACTGCACAGTAAACCCAATAAAAAACCTCAATAAACTTCATATAAACCTCAGAGATTTCATATATATCCTATACATAGTCTCTTTTCCTGCTATACTATATAGTATATAATTATAATAAGAGAGGTAGTATTTTGTCATTTAAAAAGTTAAGTAATTCATTCTCAGATATGGCGGTAGCGGAAAGACTCAAAGGTGTCGATTCTTTTCTATTGCAGATAGATAGAATAATAGATATTGATAAATTAAGACCGATACTGAATAAGAACGGAATCGGTACTAAAAATGTCTGCGGCGTTAAGGCATATGACAATGTTATGATGTTTAAAATATTACTGCTGCAGAAATATTACAATCTAAGTGATAAGGCGGCAGAAGAATCACTTCACGTAAATCTGCTGTTTATGAGATTCATAGGATTGGGGATGCAAGAGAGCGTACCTGATGATACAACCATATGCAGATTTAGAAATTCTTTAATTGAGAACAACTTATATGATAAACTGTTTTGCTCTGTAAATAAGCAGCTTGCAGAGAACGGTTTGATCGCTAAAGAAGGTAAAGCAATATTGATAGATGCAACCTTGATTGCAAGCGGTAATACTAAAATAAGAAACAAGGATAAAGAAACAAAAAGTCAGGATAGAATAAAAGTTGATGAACAAAATAGAATAATAGAGCTGCAGATAGAAAAGGAACTGAGAGAGAAAAAGCCGTCTATCAAAAGGATATCCGCACTTCTTAATAAAAAAGAGCATAACTCAAAGAGTCTCAGAAACAAAGAGATAGATGAAGCTCAACATATAGATTCCAAAGATATAAAAGCATCACAAGAGATTATTGCAAATCAAACAGACAGCTACAGACAGCATAATAAGATAGACAAAGAGGTAAGGACAGGATACCAGACTTCAAAGAAGGCTTACACCCAGGGTTATAAGGTTCATATAGCAGTTGATAAAGATTCCGGAGTTATGCATTCATTGAGGCGTTTATCTGAGGTTCGGTGAAGATATCCTATGGCTTTGCCTCTTATCGCAATGTTATGACTCTGATATGTGCCTGCAGAGAGATTTTTATGTGAGATGGCGGAAGGAAGATTACTCATTTTATGTTCGGCCGTATATTTTTCATTCTTTGTTTCATTTTTTGTTTTTATTTATATTTTATCCTGTTTTTTAAATCCATAACTATCAAGTTCCATTAAAGTCCAAGTTCCATTAAAGTCTTAAAACGTTCTCTTTCTTTTTCTGTCATTTCCCTCATTACTTTTTGAGAAATTGCCATAATAAAATATTTCAATTTTTTATAGGCATCTGGTGTATATTTAGAAGTTCCATTCTCAATTCCATTCATTACTGATAAAACCCACTTAACAAAATGTGCAGGCATCACTAAATCACCAATATCTTCCCAGGCAGTATCTTTATTCAATGTATGTTTTACATAATCAATTCTAGCATCACAACCGTCTTTACAAGCCCAGTAAACATCATCAATTATTTCATAAGATATTTCTTCACCTTTTTCATTTTCAGTTTTTTTATAATCATATACAAATGCAATTAGACCAGTATATTCGTATTCATAAATTCGTTTCAATAAATCTTTATGGCAATGTTTACATTCTAATGAGAGATATTTATTAAAAACCTGATGTAAGGGTTTAATAGTTCTATATGACTTTGGGAAATAACGCATTAAAAGTTCTGTATAACCAATTGTAATTAAATAATTTTCAATTGATTTATAGTCAAAAACTCTATAATCTTTTATATCCCCATTATTTTTAAGACTATTCAATCTTGTGTTTAAACCGGATGAAGGAACAGTTGAATAAAACCCAATAAAACCATCGCATTTAAAATCTTTTACTCGTTCTAAAATATTTGGCTCATCTTCTTCTTTAACTGAGTTTGAAGATTTTCTATTAGCAAAATGTTTACAGCTAACTAACCAACTAAACTTATAATTGCCCAAATTACCTTTTAAATGTTCGCTTACAATGAGGTCTTTTTTTCCGTCTGGACCTCTGTCAACAGAACTTTCAATATAAAATCCTATTTCTTTTAAAAAATCTCTTGCGAAAAGTTCCCAAATTTCTCCGTTACTATCTATTTCTTTAAAATCAATCATGTCTCTATTTCATTCTCTTAAGTTGTACGCAACGGTTCGGCTATGAAGCGTTGGGCATTTTGAGGTACTTCATTTTCAATTTACCGTTAATTTCATTTATATATATAATTATCATTTTAACTACTTATTGTCCAATGATTTATAGCCTTTATTACCTGTAGTGCTTTTTACTTCAGCCATTCTTCCCTCCATTTATTTAAATCAATTTGTCTGTCTATCCCATACGGAAACGATAATGAATTTACCATATCTGCAACCATATTTTTGAGGTCGCTCATTACATTGCCGCCAGTTATCGTTGATACTATTGTTCCACCAGTCCCGGCTCCATCAGGTTCCAAGACAAGTCGGTGCCATAAAAATCTACTTGATATTAGATCGCTAAAATATTTTTTTGGTGTCAAATTATGAAAATGACCTTTGGGATAAAATGTTGAAAGTCCTATCAATACTTCTTCGTAAAAATCAACCATATCATAATTTCCCTGATTCATTGTCGCTGTTACGCCTGTATCCCATTTGGTTTGTGCGATTGTCAGTTGTGATTTATGAACAATAAGAATTTTATCTAAATAATCTTTAAGAAGATTGGAATCGTCATGCGTTTTGTAATTCAAATAATCTTCATTGTTTACTTCGTTAACAATCACATTGTCGGCTGAACCAGTTACTGCTTGTATTGAAGCGATTTCGTCTGCTTTTGCTTTTCTATTCTTTACTCTTTCATGCCAGTCATTACGATACTTTATAATTTGATTCGATTCAAGTTTTCTTCCAAATCCACCTTTTATCATTGTCTGGTCATGGCAATCAAAACAAAGTACGGATAGGTTTTCAAGGTTATTATTTGCAGGGTTCTCGTCTATATGGTGAATTTGAACTTGTTTACCTCTTATGTTACAAACACAACAAGTCCTGTCAGATAAAAACAATATTTCAGCAGCTACATCGATAGGAATTGGAACTCTATTTTTTTTGTCATTCGATTTTAAGTATCTCGTTTTTTAGCATTACTCCCCATATACCGATAGTTGACTCAAGGGCTGCAAATGAAAGAGACATATTCCCTATAGACAGATTCAGATGGGATGAACAAAACAACAGATATATCTGTCCGGATGGTAAGATACTTAAATATCACGGTATACACTATAATCAGATTGTATATAGAGCATCAATGAAAGACTGTAAAAGCTGTTCTCTAAAACAGTTATGTACAAAAGACAGAGCAA
>CAJVZA010000014.1 GCA_913009315.1 uncultured Hippea sp. | reverse complement strand
TAACTCTTTATTGGACATACACTTTTATATACTATGTAATTTTGTTAGTCAAGATTTTTATTTTTATCCCTTAAAAAACAATAAATAAGTTGCATAGCTGATAAAAATGCACTATTGTTATGCAATTATGTGATAGTTTCTTATTGCTGGAAAAGGAAATAAATTTTTGGATATTGTTCGGGAAAAATTAAGATTGAAGCATTACAGTTATAAAACCGAAATAACTTACATTAACTGGATTAAAAACTTTATTTTATTTCATAACAAAAAGCATCCGAGCAAACTTGGCAAAGCTCAGATAGAAGCGTTCTTAACGCATCTTGCAGTAGATAAAAAGTTGCTTCTTCCACTCAAAATCAAGCTTTCAATGCTATTCTGTTTCTATATGAAAAAGTTCTTGGCATTTCGTTAAAAGACCAAAATATCTCTGCTTTAAGAGCAAAAAGAAAAGAGCATGTTCCTGTTGTTTTAACCAAAGGTGAGGTAAAGCAAATAATTTATTATATGAATGGAATTTATAAGCTTATGCTTCAGTTGCTATACGGCTGCGGTCTCAGGCTAAATGAACTTTTAAATTTAAGAATAAAAGACATCGATTTTGGTTTTGACAATGTTTATATTTTTGATTCTAAAAGCCAAAAAGACAGAGTTGTCCCTTTGCCTCAAAGAATAAAAGATGAGCTAAAAATACATATTAAAGAAGTAAGAAAAATACATCAAAATGATTTATCAAAAGGATTCGGAGAAATTCATCTGCCCCAAGCGCTTGAGAGAAAATACCCAAATGCAAACAAAGAATTCAAATGGCAATTTCTTTTTCCCATGAAAAAACTATCCAAAGACCCGGTAACCGGAAAAATTATGAGATACCATGTTTTAGCAAGCACATTCGCAAGAAATCTCAAGGCTGCAGCTAATAAATCAAAGATTGAAAAAAGATTACTTCTCATACATTCCGACATTCCTATGCAACGCATCTGTTGCAAAACGGCATTGATATAAGAACAATTCAAGAATTACTGGGACATAAAGATATCAGCACAACCATGATTTATGTTCATATTATAAAAGAGCTAAATAAAGACAATATAAAAAGCCCTCTTGATTTTTAAAAGGCATAAGGCATAGATTTTTAATAATTTCACATATAACCGAATTCTCACACAAGTCAAATTTGATCCAGAGCAATGCCGTCATCTTCTATTGGAATTTGCGGCTTGGAAAACAGATCAAATCCTTGTTTTTTCAAGCCTTTTGCTATACCGCTTAAGACTATCTCGTTTTGGAAGACGCCGCCGCTTAATGCTAAGGTGGAAAAGGCAAGTAGAATTCACATAAAAGCAGAAGACACTTTCCCCATACCGATGAAAAATAAAATATCCATAGTATGAGACGGCTTCAATCTCCTTTTATTTGACAATTCAAACAATTTGCCCTGGCAAGGTAAAACCAAGGAGGAAATCATTATGGAGAAAAACACTCCAAAGAATTTAAATCAAAGATTACAATTGAAGTTTTGAAGAAAGAAAGCTCAGTTCGGGAAACAGCTCAAAGACATGATACGCATCTCAATCCTGTAACTCTACAGTGTCTTTGCTCCGTGAAATATGCTTCGCATTCCACAGGGTAAACATTTGACATAGCAGGCGATTCAAGGCAGTTTATTATCTCTTTTGCCGTATTTGAGAAAAGACGCAGTAGATATTATCATGGCCAAAAGCTTTGCAATGCCGGCCTTTCAAGCAATGTCTCCTTTCATTTGCTTGAATTCTTCCTTCGTAATTTCGCCTTTGGCATAGCGCTTTTTTAATATATCCAACGCAGATTCGGAATTCTTTGGGGTACCAGGATATTGATCATAATAATACCAAGGCGGCCTGATGGTTCCATGTCCGAATATAAGGTAAACAACAATCAGCATTACAACAATCATAATTATGGGAAATATCCACATACCACCCATCCAAAAATATCCTGGCCCCATTTTTAATCTCCTTTGTTCTAATATCTGCTAATTAAAAGATGAAACAAGCTCACTTATCCGCTTCCGTTTTCAGCTGATCCTTGAATATGGAGATCATCTTTTCTATCATCCCTTTGGCCAAATCATGCTTTTCATCAGAGTCAAGCTCTGAAAAAATCATGTTCAGGCATTTAGGCATCATCGTTGATACAAAATCGAGGCGATCTTTTGCTGACATTTTATTAAACATCTTATCCATCATTGAATTCATCATTTCAGGCATATCTTCAGGTTTCATCATCTTATCCATCATTGAACTCATCATTTTGTTCATATCAATATCTCCTGTTTAATTTATATACTCAAACAATTATTATCAGCAGTTACATCTTCCGGTATCGGATTTAGGATTTTTTGCCGTATCTTTTTTTGTCTCGGTCCCCGCATCCTTGTCTGAAACTTTATCCGAAAAGTCTGCCTTAATCTTTCCTGAAGCGGCAAGATGATTCAGGAAAAATTGAGCGGCATTTTCAGATATTTTAAAATGCCCGGCAATCTCTTTGCGGTCTATCTTTTCCTTATCGCTGATAAACTGATATATCTCTGACTCTACGCTTTCAGTCCACTCCTCAAACATACCTCGTATCTCAGGGGTCGCATAAAAGGCAATTTCTGAAACCTTTTGCATAGTTGACATCATCGTTTTACACATCTTCATCGGATTGAAATCTTCCGAATCTCCCATCATCTTTCTCATCATTCCCATCATTGGCATACCATTTCCCATCATTTTTTTCATCATTCTCCATTCCTCCTTCTAAAATTATTTCTTATCTCAAGCATATTCTTCATCATCTCGTTAAAGGGCATTGCAAAATCTTCACCTTTCGGAAGCGGCTTTCTGTTTTTCTCCTTTAGTTCAAACAAAAGCTGATTTGTAAGCCTGATGAAATCAGTCAATGCCGGTTCGGCAAGTTCACAAAAAACAAACGGGCCGCGCCTTTCCGTTTTTACAAGCAGACTGTTTTTCAGCTCTTTCAGATGATGAGAAACCAGCGGTTGGGAAAGTTTTGTTTCATCTATTATCTGTGAAACAGACTTCTGCCCTCCGGCAAGTTTAAACAGTATAATCAAACGGTTTTTATCTGAAAGAACTTTGTAAAAAGCGGCAATCGCTTCATAAAATATATTCATCGTACCCTCCATATCATTACATAAATGGATATTTATATAGTAATATAAGTGTAAATCGTCCGTTGTCAAGTAACGACATAAGAAGTTCAGCAAATTAAATATGCCGAAAAACTATTGAAGAATCTACTCAAACGCCTAAAATATAAAAACGGGAGGTGATATGAACGCAAAACTTGTCTCAATTCAGGTAGGAAAACCAAAAAAATCAGCAGGCAAAAACGGCAATATTTTTGAAAGCGGGATTTTCAAAAATAAGATTGATGTGCCGGTCTATGCAAAACGCCTTAATCTCGTTGGAGATGCCCAGTCTGATCTCAAAAATCATGGTGGAATCGACAAAGCCGTAAATGTATATCCTTCCGAACATTATCGTTACTTTATGGAGAAATATTCCTTGGAGCTTTCAGGAGGAGCATTTGGAGAAAATTTCACTACAGAAGGATTGATTGAAAACAGTGTTTATATAGGTGACATTTTTCAGATTGGCGGTGCTGTTTTTCAGGTTTCACAACCTCGTCAGCCATGCTGGAAGCTTTCTGCAAGATGGATGGAAAAACTTGATAGAATTTTTGTTCAATCCGGCAAAACCGGTTGGTATTTCAGAGTAATAGATGAAGGAACAGTGCAGCAAAACAGCCTGATCAAACTCGTAGAAAGAAAGAGCGACTGGAGCATACAAAAGGTAAACGATATTTTCTACCATTCGCACAATAGAGATGAATTGAATCTGCTGGCGGAATGTCCTTATATTTCAGAAAACTGGCGGATTTCAATAAAGAAAAAAGCTGATAAAATACCTGCATAGATGCAACGCAAAGAGTGCCTCCATTAATCTGCGGACAACTATTCGAGCCCCGAATCAATCTCCTCTGAGCTACAAGTTACAGACAAGCCGGTAGTTCAAAAAGCAAGAACCGGAATTTAAGATAATGAGACCGCTGCAGAATCAAATGTCAGATAGAATAAACGCAATAAATATTTATAGATATCAAAATGTGACGCAATATCCTGCTTATTCCTTCAAACACATTCCGAACGATTCAACATGCAGTTATTTTCCGTATTTTCTTTTTCCACCTGAATTGTCGCATGTTCAATGTCAAAGTTATCATGAAGATGCTGCTGTATCTCCTTTAGAAATTCGTTATCTATCAAGTTTTTGGTGGTAATCAGATGAGCGGTCAAGGCTGTTTGAGTTGTACTTAACGCCCAAACATGCAAATCGTGTATTTCCGATACACCCTCTATTTTTGTCAGATAATCTTTTATACCGGATATATCGATATCTCGCGGTACTGCATCAACAGAAAGGTTTATAGACTCGTGAAGCAAATTCCAGGTTCCTACTAAAATAACTACCACAAGGACAAGACTTATTGCAGGATCAATCCATAGCCAACCGGTAATCATAATGACTATCCCGGCAACAACCACACCAAGGGAAACGCCGGCATCGGCAGCCATATGAAGGTACGCACCCCTGATATTCAAATCATGCTTTTGACCGGAGACAAACAGCAGTGCGGTTGCCGTATTAATAACAACCCCGATGGCAGCAACAATAATAACAGTCATGCTATTGACGGGCTGCGGATTAGCGAGTCGCCCAAAAGCTTCCCATACGATACCGCCAAGCACAACAAGCAGCAAGATTGCGCTAACTGAAGAAGCCAGTATTGTCACTCTGCGAAAACCGTAAGTTCTTTTCTCCGTCGGTTGTTTTAATGCGAGATAGCTTGCTCCCCACGCAAGCAAAAGGCTTATTACATCACTTAAATTGTGCCCGGCATCGGCAATCAGCGCCAAAGAACCGGCAGCAATTCCATAACCGGCTTCAATGACAACAAAAATAACATTAAGTGTAATGCCGATTACAAATGCTTTATTATAATTGTTAATCTCATGATCATGATTATGAGACATCTTTATTCCTTAATCTTAAAAGCTAACATTATTATACCTGTGTTTCATAATGAGCGAAATTCTATCAAGAAAGCGTTGGAAGTCAAAGAAATACTGAAAAAGATTATGAAAAAAACTTAAATTCTATGATAGACTAAAAAACAATAAGATATCAAGTAGAAATAGACAATAAATATAGTTATCTATAAAAAATTCTTATCGTGATCTAAAATTTTTTAATAGAAACAATAGCGGCATTCTTAGAAGGCATAACGAGCAAAAAGGCAGACAGTATATGAGTCGGTGTTGGAAATATCGTCAATGTTATATATTTAACCTATTATGAGACCACTGCACAGTAAACAGCTGTGAATTTGCTTATTGTGCAGTGGTCTCATTATATTTTTTTATACAAGCAGTTAAGGTAATACTAATAAAGTATCTAAGATGGTTAAAAAAGTATGGGGGAAAAAGAATTTAAGCCGGATACAGCAACACTGACACTGGAAAATGGAAAAACAATAAAAGAAACGGCAGAGGATTTGGATGTCTCATATTCAATACTGTGTAAATAGAAACTCAATACAACAGGTATGGCGAGATATATTAAAAAAATGTGCTTAACTGTTTGTGGAAAAAAGAGTTGCAAGTCCAGTATTAGCGCAGATATTCAGATCGATGTTAGGCAATCCATCCTTGAAATGTTATATCGCCGAGCTATAATACCAACTTAAGCGCCCATAGCTCAGCTGGATAGAGCATCAGTTTGCGGAACTGGAGGCCGGAGGTTCGAACCCTCTTGGGCGCACCATCTCAAGCTGCATGACTATGTAAACCAATTATCAACTGCAATCTAAATATACCACTTTTGATATTATAAAATTAAGGTGAAACCTTTGAATCTCTTACAGAAAATTGAAAGCTATCTACATGCATATAGGAGGCATTGCGCATACACAATGGTTTGATAATGCTTTATCTATGGTGATAAAGATACTGAACAGCCCTCGACTACAAGTCAAGGGATTCACGGTACGTGTCGCATGAATGCAACTTTTGCGTCCCACATTTTCAAAACCATCATTTTTAGACGCTTCCGTTCCACTCTTTGACTTCAAGTCTTGTCCTTTTTGAGAACTACGCCAACCTTTTACCCTTTTTTCGCCTGAAGGCGAGGGGTTTCCACCATCCCCGAATGGAACACTAATGATGTTATTGAATTAGGCCGCCATAGAAAGCAATATTTGCTATTTTCACTAATGCTGCCTAATCTTATGTTAGTTCGCATGTGTGCAGTGTTACACGAGTAACGTGTCGAGAACGCAGCAACAACTAACAGACAGAAGGATCCTTTCAATGAGTGACAAACTTAACACACAACTTTTTGAGCTAGAACCAAAAATCAAGGGGTCAGCCGGCTTGATCTCTAGAAGTATTTTAATAGATGAGTGGATTGTAAATTATTTAAATCATAGTGACTTATCTGATTATGTTTCAGGAATGACCGTTCCAAAATTAAATCAGGGTAATTCAAAAGTTATCCAAATCCCCATCCCCCCACTACCCGAACAAAAACGCATAGTTGCCCAATTGGACGTATTGCAGGAGCAAACCAAAAAATTGGAAGCAATTTATCAAAATAAAATTGAGGATTTGGAAGAATTGAAGAAATCGATATTGCAAAAGGTATTTAACGGGGAATTATGAATAGTAATCAAAAACCCGTAGGGGCAGACCTATGTGTCTGCCCTCAAATACCATCCGCCCAAACGAATACCACTTCCACCAACAACAAATTTCCCAATCGTAAATCGATCCGTTTGAAAGGATACGATTATTCGCAGGCGGGATTGTATTTTATAACGATTTGCACACAAAATCGCGAACATTTATTTGGGAATGTTGAAAATGGTAAAATGTTATTAAATGATGCGGGAATAATAATTAAAAACGAATGGTTAAAAATACGCCAACGATTTACCAACATACAATTACACAAATACATCATAATGCCAAACCATTTTCACGCCATATTGGAAATCGTAGGGGCGACCCTTGTGGTCGCCCCAAATGACGTGGTCGCCCCAAATGACGTGGTCGCCCCAAATGACGTGGTCGCCCCAAATGACGTGGTCGCCCCAAATGACAATAATATTAATGACCGTGATGATATTAAAATCGAAAAAGGGCAACCACAAGGGTTTGCCCCTACCAAAAAAACGTTGGGCGATATGGTTGGGGCATTTCAATCGATCACCACCGTTAAATACATACACGGTGTAAAAACAAAAAATTGGAAATCGTTTAATGGTAAATTATGGCAACGTAATTATTGGGAACATATAATTCGTGATGAAAATTCGTATTATGCGATTTCAGAATATATAGAAAATAATCCCAAAAATTGGAATTATGATAAATTAAATATTGTTGAAAATAATATTATAAAAGAAACAGAAACAATTTATAATAAGGAAATTTGGATGGTGTAAATTATGAACGAAGCCGAAACAAGAGCAGAATTAATAGACCCTAAACTCAAACAAGCCGGTTGGGGCGTGGTTGAAGGTTCAAAAATCCTTCGTGAACGAAATGTCTGCAAAATTACAGACGGAAGAATACAAGTCGGCGGTGGTAGGAAAAAACCGCTTATTGCCGATTATATTCTGGTTTACAAAGGGATTAAACTTGCTGTTGTTGAAGCCAAAAGCGATGAATTGGAAGTTGGCGAAGGGGTTGCACAAGCAAAGCAATACGCAGAAAAACTAAGATTAGATTATACTTATTCTACAAACGGAAAAGAGAATTATCAAATCTGTATGAAAACAGGCGAGGAAAAACTCGTTGATAATTTTCTTTCGCCTGATGAATTATGGAACGAAGTTTACGGCGACCAAAACGAATGGCGAGATAAATTTGCTTCAATTCCTTTTGAAGATAAATCAGGTACTTGGCGGCCTCGTTATTATCAAGAAATTGCCGTTAAAAATGTATTGGAGGCAGTGGCACAAAACAAAGACCGTATTTTGCTTACACTTGCCACAGGAACGGGAAAAACCGCAATCGCTTTTCAAATTGCCTGGAAACTGTTTCAGACTCGTTGGAACTTAAACCGTGACGGGAAAAGACAACCACGAATTTTGTTTCTTGCAGACCGCAATATTCTCGCCGACCAGGCATTTAACGCATTTTCAGCCTTTCCCGATGATGCAATGGTTCGCATAAAGCCCAAAGAGATAAAGAAAAAAGGGAAAGTGCCTACAAACGGCAGCATCTTTTTTACCATTTTTCAAACTTTTATGTCGGGAACTGACAAAGACGGAAACCCTGTGCCGTATTTTGGCGGATATCCAAAAGACTATTTTGATTTTATCATCATTGATGAGTGTCACAGAGGCGGAGCAAATGACGAGGGAAATTGGAGAGGAATATTGGACTATTTCTCGCCGGCTGTTCAATTAGGTTTGACGGCAACACCAAAGCGAAGAGATAATGTTGATACCTACCTTTATTTTGGCGAACCTGTTTATATCTATTCACTAAAAGAAGGGATTAATGACGGTTTCTTGACACCTTTCAAAGTAAAGCGAATTAAAACCACCCTTGATGATTATGTTTACACAAGTGATGATGATGTAATTGAAGGCGAAATTGAAGAAGGTAAAATTTATAAAGAACCCGATTTTAACAAAATAATTGAAATCAAAGAACGGGAAGCAAAACGTGTTCAGATTTTTATGGACGAAATCAATCAAAACGAAAAATCAATTGTTTTTTGTGCCACACAAGACCACGCAGCCGCTGTTCGGGATTTAGTAAACCAATACAAAAAAAGCAAAGACACAGACTATTGCGTTCGTGTAACAGCAAATGATGGAGAGATAGGCGAACAGTTTTTAAGAAAATTTCAGGACAACGAAAAAACAATCCCGACAATTTTAACCACTTCACAGAAACTTTCAACTGGTGTTAATGCCAGAAATATCCGCAATATTATTCTAATGCGACCTGTAAACCAGATAATTGAGTTTAAGCAAATTGTAGGTCGCGGAACTCGTCTTTTTGATGGAAAAGAATTTTTTACAATCTATGATTTTGTAGAAGCTTATCAACGATTTTTAGACCCCGAATGGGACGGAGAACCAATTGAACCGGCTGAATATGAAATAGATGTAAGTAGAAAAGGAGAAGTAAAAGAAAAGGAAAAGAATTACGAAACCGAAGAGAGACTCACAAAAATAAAAATAAAACTAAAAGACGGTAAAGAACGAGAAATACAACATATTATTGCCACTTCGTTTTGGAGCGCAGACGGTAAACCAATTTCGGCACAGGAATTTTTAGAGAATCTGTTTGGCGAACTTCCTAACTTTTTCAAAAGTGAAGATGAGTTACGAGAAATTTGGAGCAATCCTATAACGAGAAAAACACTACTTGAAAAATTAGATGAAGCAGGTTTTGGAAAAGAAGAATTGATAACCTTGCAAAAACTAATAAATGCAGAAAAAAGCGATTTATTCGATGTACTGGAATATGTGTTTAATAGTGATATTCAACCAATAACAAGAAAAGAAAGGGTGACAAGAGCAAAAGCCGCAATTTTTGCATTGCTGAATGATAAACAAAAAGAGTTTATAGAGTTTGTATTGAGTAAATATGTGGAAACAGGAGTGAGTGAGCTCGACCGGGAGAAATTACCCATTCTACTTCAAACGAAATATCAATCGTTGGAAGATGCTAAGGGAATATTGGGAGATGTGGAAAATATAAGCTCGTTGTTTATCGGATTTCAGAAACATTTGTATGAAATAAAAGTAGCGTGATGGAAATAATAGTCAACCCGAAAGTTATGCACACTTGCAATTCCTGCAAGTCAATGCTTGACCCGAAACTTGAAGAGTATGCCTGCCCCGACACACGGAAGATGAAAGCACGGGCATACAACAAAGTGTATAAATCATTGAGCAATAAGCAATAAACCGAAAATTGAAAATATAAACAAACGTAATGTTAAACTGGAAAAAAAGTGCTTCAAAATGCACAACGCCTCGTACACAAACTATTTTGGTAAATACTAAAAAATGACAATATAAGGATAATTTAAAACAAAAATATTTATGAATAAAAAAATAGGATTAAGAGAAGCTATATCAATTGGGATTGGAGGAATGGTAGGCGGGGGAATTTTTGCGGTCTTGGGTTTAGCTGTGTCATTGGGAAAAGGAGGAACGCCAATTTCCTTTTTAGTTGCAGGAATTATTGCTCTCATAACATCCTATAGTTATGTAAAACTTTCGCTATCGTATCCCGATAGAGGCGGAACAGTTAAATTCATAAATCAAGGATTTGGAAAAGGTGTTTTCAGCGGCGGAATTAATAATTTGCTTTGGATCAGTTATATAATAATGCTCTCACTTTATGCTTCTGCATTTGGTTCATATGCACCGAATTTATTGGCATTGACAAGCAGCAGAGTATTGGATTATCATATTTATTTAAGTGCGATTGTCGTTTTTGCGACCATAATTAACTACTACAGTATTAAAGTTGTAGGAGTAATTGAATCTTATGCCGTAGGTATTAAATTGGTTATTCTTATATCATTTGTATTTATTGGTGCTTACGGACTTTTTGGCAATCCGAATATAGATCAATTATCTGTTGCGAACTGGGAATCACCTCTAAGACTTGTAACCGCAGGAATGGTTATTTTTGTAGCCTATGAAGGTTTTGAACTTATTGCCAATGCAGCTCCGGATATAATTAATCCGTTAAAAAATATCCCTAAAGCTTATTATTATTCTGTAATATTTGTAATTATTTTATATATAGTTATCGCAATCATTACCGTCGGTTCATTACCTTTTAGCGGTATAGCAACGGCAAAAGACTACGTATTGGCGGAAGCCGCAAAACCAATGTTAGGTAAAACAGGTTTTATTATTATTACAATTGCAGCCCTCATATCTACATTTTCAGCAATAAATGCTTCCCTGTACGGAGGAAGCAGAGTGAACTATGAGATTGGCGAAGATGATGAGTTGCCGCATCAATTTACAAGTAAACTGTGGAATCATCCTGTTGGATTATTGGTAACAACCGCTGCGACACTTATTTTAGCAAATGCGCTTAATTTAGAAAGTATTTCAACGGCGGGAAGTGTGGGATTTTTACTAATTTTCGCAATGGTTAATTATGTCGGTTTAAAATTATCAAAGGATATTAAAGGGAAAAAGTTAATTCCCTTTTTAGGTTTTATCTTATCCTTAATTGCTATGATTGTTTTAATAATCCAACAATATTCAGCAAACAAAATAGGTGTATTAGTTTCAATAGGAATAATAACTGCTTGTTTTGTTATGGAATTTATTTACAAAAAAACGGAGAAGCGTAGCACTGAGACCAATGTGCAATAAACATATTTGTTATGCAAGATCAACGGCCATGTTGGACCTATCTACCAGCGTTTTCTTAATGTCTGTTTGACAGATAAGAGGTAGATTGATAAAGTTTAGTTTAATGCCGGTTGATCATTTCCGGTTATAGATAGAGTAGAACGGAGATAGCGTTGAATAATAAGTCAGTAGACAAAATAAGGACAAGCATTTCCTTCTCATGCGGTTTTGGTGTACAATAACCTCATGAATGAATTGACGGCCAACCATAATAAAACTGTTTCTGTTGACAAAGAGCGATTGCTGGATCTTTGCCGTCAATATGGGGTCGCGTCGTTAAAGGTTTTCGGTTCGGCGGCTCGCGGCGAAGAAGGTGAGGGGAGCGACATTGATATTCTGGTTAGCTTTATCCAACCGTTGAGCTTGTTGAAACTCATCAGATTGGAGCGGGAGTTGAGCGAATTGTTCGGTCGCAAGGTTGATTTGGTGACAGAACGGTCGTTAAGCCCGTATATCCGGTCTTCGGTAATGGCGACGGCGAAGGGAATCTATGAGTTATCACGATGATATGGTATATCTGCGACACATATATGACGCTGCGGCGCAGATAGAAAGCTACCTGAAAGGGGTGAACGAGAGGAAATTCGCTGAAACGGCCTTGCTTCAAGATGGTGTTATTCGCCAATTGTAGATCATAGGAGAAGCGACTTGTCACTTGTCCAAGTCGTTGCGTGAGCAATATTCAGAAATCCTGTGGCAAGATGTTGCTGGGATGCGAAACAAATTGATACACGATTATTTCGGGGTAGATATTGATACAGTGTGGCTGACGGCTACACAAGATGTGCCGGTGCTGAAAGATCAAGTCAGGGTGATATTAGGTGATCTTGGGGTTGATGTTTGAGAGTGAATACCCGCTAATCACGGCTGCAGGCGACCTCTGCCACCGGAGATAAGCGGCGCGTTTGCAAAAATTGGTTCTGGTTTAAGACACCTCAGAGGCAAAACCGCCCTGAGCCATAGCCACTAATCTGCCGCAAATTCCTTAATACCTGCATTCCCGCGAAAATGTAACGAGTAATCACTGATAAAGCAATGATATTCATCAATTAGCCAAGATTTCCCTTGCATTATCCATCGTTACAATAAGGGCGGGAATGCAGGATTATTCGGTCTTGTGACATTATGAGACCACTGCACAATAAGCAGATTCACAGCTTTTTATGAGGTTTTCTATAGGGCAACTCTATTAATTCTAAGCGTTTCAAATTGAGAATTCAAATTCGTCTCATCAAGACGCAAATTGCAGGTAATAGCAGAGCTATTGCCAAAATTTGTAACGCAGAGGAGATGGATTTGAGACTCAAGATGATCGTTTACGGATTAATAGAGTTGCCCTGAAGACAAGGCAAACTTCTGAAGGACTAACGGGTTAATTCAAAGAAGTTTAACGAAGTATATGGGAAACCTCATAAAGCCCGCAGGGAAGTCAAATAAAGGGCAATCTTCAGGAAATTAAAATTCTCAAACTAACCGGTTAGTACCTCAAATTTTAATTTCTAAATCTCACCCTTTCTTTGACTTCTGTGAATCTGTTTACTGTGCAGTGGTCTCATTATCGCCGCAGCTGTACCGCGGCGGCAAGAACCCGCCTCTTATCATCTAAGCTTTCCTCTAACCTTTTATTGATTTTCTGCGCTTGTATATACGATATTTTCCATTTTCAATAGGGACAATGAAGAGATGATGTCTTCTGTAAGGCAGAAAAAGACCGACCATGGTAAAAAATATCCCGCCATAAAGAGCAATAAGCATAAAAAATGCCCCGGGTGTTTTTGATGCCTGAATGATCGTTACATATCTTGGGATAATTCTTTGCAGCTCTATTGTAAAATTGCCGACATTAACAGGATATCCCGGAGATATCCATCCTGATCGATCAAAGTTGCCTTTTTTTACTTCAACAAGCACTGCGTCGCCGAATTTCGGAAATCTGTTTGTATAGTTGATAAGTTTAAGATCGATATCCTTGTATGTTAGTGAGCTTCCGAGTTTTAAGGTTTTTGTTTTGCCTGTACCATCGGAAGATATGTTTACGACGAATGTTGAATTGGCTTTGTCAATGTCCCATCCGGTTTGATAAAACCAAATATTTTTATATACAAACGGATGATTCACCTTTATTTCAAACGGTATTATTTTTGATCCGTCAATCGCTTCTCCGTGAGTGATAAATGCTTTAATCTGCCCGGTTCGGTAATGAGTTATCTCAAAGTAGTTGTTTTTTATATAAAACGGCAAATTACCCGATTGATTTTTATTGTTATGCCAGATGTTGCTGCTTGTTCCGTCAGGCAGCGTTAGATATCCTTTGAAACCGACAAAAGCCGTTGTTGCTCCGAGCACAGCAATTGTGATTATCGAAAGATGGATGAAAAATACGGAAAAATGACGCCATCTTCCGAATTGAAGAACTATGTTTCGGGTTTCGCCTTCTTTCCGTTCAATGATATGATACCTGCGCTTTTTTATACGCCTGAAAAGACGTTCAACGCCGTTTTTATTTACCGTAAGAGCGCTGAAAGAGTTTCCTCCGAATTTTTTTGGTACTTTAAGTGAAGGTTTTGTCAGCATTTTATATAGAGATGGAAAGCGGTAAATACTGCAGGCTATTATATTGATAAGCAATAAAGCAATAAGTGTAATAAACCACCAAGAATGATAAGAATCGCTCAGCTGCAGAAAATTGTAGATGTTTATCATTAACGGACTTGCGGCTGCATAAAAATGTTCTGTAAATTTAGGAGTGATATATGTTCCGGGGATCAGCCCTATTACAATGAGAACAAGCAGAATGATAGCAGTTTTAAATGATGCCAATATATTTTTCATTGGTTTTTATTAAGCGCTGCCGTAGCTGTGAAGTCCGGATAAAAAGAAATTTACTCCCACATAAGTTATCATGACCGATATAAATCCGATGATTGAAACTATAGCCAACGTTTTCTGTGTTTTACCGGATCGCTTAAGATGCAGATATATGGCATAAACGAGAAATGTGATAAGACTCCAAACTTCTTTGGGATCCCATCCCCAATAGGTTCCCCATGCGTAGTGAGCCCAGATGGATCCGAGTATTATTCCCGCCGTTAGCAGTGGAAATCCGAATATGATTCCCCAATTGCTTATTTCAGACCAATTATTCGCGTCAGGTTTATTTATGCGTATCAGAAACAGTATTGCCGCTATAAAACTTATCCCGAATCCGGCATAACTCAAGAACGAGACCAAAACATGCCATGTAAGCCAGTTGCTCTGAAGCGCAGGGTTAAGCGGCTCAATTGTTTTAGGTAATGTTGTCATAAAGTTAATATAACCCATAACGGCAAAGTTGAGAATTCCGGCACCGCCGAGAAGATTTCGATTGATGCCGACTTTTATAGTAAGAAATGATGTAATTATTCCGAGAAACATTGCAAAAGCAAAAAACGATTCAAAAGCATCCGAAATTGGGAAATGTCCAATACCCATCTTGTAGCTCTCGCCCCATCTTATAAGGAATGCAACAATAAAGGTGAATGTAGCGGCAACAAACACTGCAATCAAAATCTTGTTTAACTTTTTCTCGGAATCAAAAAGCGCCACGATAAAAGAGACCAGAAACAGCCATATACCGATTTTTGTAAGCAACAAACTATTTATCATAAAAAATTGAACCTCCTGAAATTCGCACTAAAAGATCTTTTTCAAAATTGCTTTCAAGATTATAGGTGAGAAAAATTTGCAGTCAATATATTGTTTTTATGTAGATATGATTATCTGAGAGCCGGCAGCCATAGAATAATATGCGGAAACAGCATAAATAGAAAGATGGCGGCGAGTTCTACGAAAACAAATGGAAGTGCGCCAGACACAATATCACTCAGTTGTATTGATGGAGGTGATACCGATTTTATAACATAAAGATTCAATCCTACCGGAGGAGTTATAACCGCCATTTCAACTGTTATCATCATTATTACGCCGAACCAGATCTTACTGTAGCCGAGAGTTGTAATTATCGGAAGCAGAATTGGTGTCGCAATTAATATTACCGAAGCTCCGTCTAAAAACATTCCCAGAAAAATCAATAAAATAGTAACTGCAAAAAGTATGGCTGAATGAGCTATATGCAGGTTGGCGACATAATTTGCCATTTGCTGGGGAATCTGCAATCTTGTCAGAAGATATCCGAACAGCATGGCGTTTGCGAATATCAGAAGGATCATTCCGGTTGTTTTGGTTGAAGCGTACAGAATTTCTATAAATAGCTTAATATTCATCTTTTTCAGTATAAAAATCGATATGAGAAACGCTCCTAACGATCCGATTGCCGCAGATTCTGTCGGCGTAGCTATTCCGAAATAGATGCTTCCTAAAACGGTTATAATTAAAATAACGGCAGGCCAAGATTTCATTAGAGATTTCAGTTTATCCTTAGGCGCACTTTTATCGGTTTTGGGCGCGATATTCGGATTAATGTATGCAGCGGCAATAATATAAAGCATCATCATGGCAGATAATATTATACCGGGAACTATACCGGCGGTAAAAAGTGCTCCAACCGATGCATCTGCCACTGCGCCGTACAGTATGAATCCTATGCTTGGAGGTATAAGAAGCGATAGTGCACCTGCTGCGGCAACTGATCCTGCGGCAAGTCTCTTGCTGTATCCTCGTTTAAGCATCTCGGGTATGGCTGCCGAACCTATTGTGGCGGCACCTGCTACACTGACTCCGCACATAGCTCCAAAAACAGCGCTTGCGACAACTGTGCCTACGGCAAGTCCTCCGGGTATTCCTCTGGTGAATTTATTTGCCGCAGTGTAAAGTTCGCCTCCCATTCCGCTTCTGAACACTATTTCGCCCATAAGGATATAGAGCGGAATTGCGACAAGGACAAAATTATCGAGTTTTTCTATAAAAATATCGGGAATTGCGTTGAGTCCTGATATTCCGCCCAAAAGTAGAATACCGATTATGCTTGAGATTCCCAGAGAGGCGAATACAGGTATTCCTATCGTTAAAAATATAAAAAGGGCGGCGATAATTATTAAAACAATGCTATAGCTATTTATTTTTGTATTCCAATATTGACTTAATTGTCGCCGCTGCAGTCTGCAGAATCAAAAAAGAGATACCGAGCGGTATTAAAAGATATACCACCCAGGTTGGAAAATTAAGCAGTGTGGTTGATCGGAAATTGCCCTGATACATGACTATGACAGATTTTACACCTTCGTAAAAGATAATTACGCAATACAGCAGAACAAATAGATTGGAGATGAATTTAGCAATCCGTTTTCTTCTTCGCGACAGTTTTGAAATAAAAAATTCAGACGACACATGCTGGTTTTTGTACGACAGATATCCTGAAGGCAGGAATGTGAGCAATACCATCGCATATCCGGAGATCTCGAGTGCTACCAGACTTGGAGATCTTAAAATATATCTCGAAAAAACACCCCATGAAACAAGTAGAAGAAGAAAAAGCAGCGATGCGGCAGAAATTGCGCCTGAAACTCTTATTAAAATGTACTGAAGTTTATACATAGTTTGAGAGCTGTTTCATTCCAGCGTCTTACTACTGTCGTTTTTCTATAAAATCAATATATTTTCTTCCGTTTGGTACTTTGCTCAGCCACCAATCATATACCGGAGACATTTTAGACTTAAACTGTTCAAGTACTTTTGCATCCAATCTCTCAATTTTCATTCCTTTCTGCTCGAACAGCGCGAGTGAATCTTTTTTTGTACGCATTACTTCATCTTCTGCCCATTGTGCCCATTGCCATGCCGATTTTTTAAACAAATTTTTTACATCCGAGGGCAACGATTTGAATCTTTTGTCATTCATGGCAAACACAATGGTGTAATTTCCCGCATTTGTTATGCTGAGATATTTCATTACTTCATATAACTTTCTTCCTTCATACGTTAGATACGGTCTTAAACATCCATCGATCGTTTTGCGCTGCAAGGCAGTGTAAAGACGAGATGATGACATAAATGTCGGTGATCCTCCAAGAATTTCGACGGCCTTGGCATGGGCTTTGCTTGAGACTGCCCAGATCAATCCTTTGACATCCTCAGGTGATTTTACCGGATGACGCAGGTTGCCGAATTGATACAATCCGGCAGGTGCTTGAGCCAGAACTTTGATATCTTTTTGCAGCCATTTCTGATTGAGTCCCTGATTCCATAATCCGGCCTTAATAGCCTTCCATGCACCCTCCTCATTTTTTATCAAAAACGGCAGTGCTCCTACATCGGAACCTGGTATTGAACCCGACTGATAATTTGCATTTGGAATGCTTATATCAATCTCACCGCGCTCAAGTGCCGGCAATTCTGCTTTAGCCTTGAATAATTGACCGCTGTGGAAAAAGTTTATCTTGACTTCTCCGTTTGTTTCGTCTTCTATATACTTTACCCATCGCCTTGAAACCGGAACCCAAAAATAGCTCGATGGAAACATGGTTGAGAACGTCAGCTCAATCTTTTTATTTTTTGCATGAAGAATATTTACGCCCGTTATGCTGGAAAAAAGTGCAGCGGAACCGACAATTGTGCTTTTTTTGAGAAACTCCCTTCTTGATTTTTTCATAATTTCCCCCTTAAGTTTAATCTTACTTAATTTTAATGTTACCAAAACAACAATAAATTGCAACTATTTTTACAAATTTCTATATTGAATAGTAACTTTGACTGCCGTCTTGTTATAGGAGACTATCGTACAATGAACAAATATTCACAGCTGCTCATTGTACGGTGGCCTCAAGATGTAAAATCAGAGATTCAAACGAAACCTTTTATCTTATTTTTCGGGCGGCTTATTGATACAAATTACCATGCTTGTGATGCTTGACAATTAGAATTCAGGCTTTATAGTCTATAGAAGTTCATATGTTCATACAAGAAGAACAAAAAGGAGTGAGGCAGTCGGTGACAAACATTAGCAACAAATCAGACAAATACAAAATGTCCTCAGCGGTTGAGCAAAAAGTTAGTTATACAAATAGTATTGCGGAACCGGAAGAGGTTTTTATGAAGTTAGCCGTTACATTTAAGGTGTTAGGCGATGTTACCCGAACCAAAATAATCTTTTGTCTGATGAAAGAAGAACTATGCGTTAATGATATAGCCGCTCATATTAAAATGAGTCAGTCTGTAGTTTCTCACCAGTTGAGAGTTTTGCGCAATCTGGATTTAGTGAAATATCGCAGGGATGGAAAAATTTCTTACTACTCTCTGAATGATAAACATATCAATTATCTGTTTGAAGAAGGCCTGAAACACGTAAAAGAAAGATTAAATCGTAATAAACAATGAAACGGCAATGAAGGAATTTTTTTTTCGCAATTATATGCATATATGAACATAAGTATCGGTTAATGGGTGTACTGCCGATCGGTAATCAATATTGAAAAGGGAACGATATAATGTTGAGGAGGGGATTAATTGTTTGCAAGTTTTATCGTAACATTTAGAGAAGGGCTTGAGGCAGCACTTGTTATAGGAATAATTTATGCCTATTTGGCAAAGATTAATAAATTATATTTGAGCCGTTATCTTTTTGCCGGTGCTTTCGGCGGAGTTATTGCCAGTTTAGGACTGGCTTTTATTCTTAGGGCAGTTGACAGCGAATTTAAGGGCGCAGAAGCGGCGATTTTTGAAGGATTTTTCGGTATTGCCGCCGCCGCAGTTCTCACATACATGATATTCTGGATGGCAAAAAATTCAAAAATGATAAAGGGTGAAATCCAGGAAAAGATTGATCTATCAATTTCAAAGAAAAAAGTGATTGGAATAATGTTGTTATCATTTGCTGTAGTTTTTCGTGAGGGTGTCGAAACAGTCCTGTTCTTGGGCAATCTTGCTGTAACCGCACCAGTTAACACACTTATCGGAGCCCTAATAGGACTGATAACGGTAAGCCTGATATCATTTCTGATGTTCAGAAGAATCTACAGCTTTAATGTAAGCAAATTTTTCAAATACACGAGCATAATTATGATAATATTTGCCGCAGGGCTTGTCGGAAAGGCTACATTTGTCCTTCAGGCGGGAGGCTTGCTTCCCGGCACCATAGCGGCGTGGGACACAAGCCGGTTTGTGAGCGACGGAGGCATTATGGGCAGTTTGCTTGGTGCGCTGATCGGCTATGCCGCTAAACCGACGATTCTGCAGGTTATTTTTTACTTCTCATATCTTTCAGTTGTATTTTATCTATGGCTTGACAAATCTGCCATAAATGATCGTTTGCCGTATGGAGAGCCTTTTTTGCCGATAGGCTCCAAATATAACGAGCGATTGCTTTACAGAATCATAAGAATGCCGTTTACAACTAACGCCATCAGAATTATGATGTTTTTTGTGTTCGTTCTGCTTTTGGCTGTTGCGATTTTTCATCTGAACGTCGGTCCGTTTAATAATGAAGGTCCCATAAAGCTGGGCAAATTCGTTAATACCGAAGATGGCAATAATCTTTTTAACTTTCTGCTCTGGATAGTTTGGCTGCCGCTGCTTACACTCTCGGGCATTTTTTTGGGACGATTCTGGTGCGGAAATCTGTGTCCGCTTGGATTAATTACTAATATCAGCAGAACTGTTACGGATAAGATTTTTAAACCCGCAAAACAGGCTGCAAAACCATATAGTCATGCCGAGTGGGTGCTGCCTATAACATTTGTTTTTATAACATTTATTACACGAATTTATCCGGTGCAATCTATTGCATTTTATGGTGCTATGATGTTTATCGCACTCACGGTTATAGCGGTTCTGATTAGTGCTTTATTCCGCAGGGGGGCTTTTTGTCGATATGTATGCCCAATCGGGGGCTGGCTTGCGCGTCTTACCCGGCTTAGCGCCACCTCTTTAAGAGCCAATCATAATATATGCGCTGTTTGCAAAGATAAGCCGTGCTTGCATGGAACCGACCTGGCTCCTAAATGCCCGTCATTTCTCAATCCAAGTACAATGAATTCAAACAGTCACTGCCTGGACTGCTGGGCTTGCGTTACAAACTGTCCTGTAGAAAAATCTGCTCTCAAGATCGGTTTAAGACTGCCGGGTTCGGAACTTACGGAACCAAAATCACCGCATATCGTTGAGGCAATTTTTGTTTCTGCGCTTCTCGGAATGTATATAGCTGCAGCTCGTCAGGGCGTGATATTGGCGAACTGGCCGTATCCGTTGACTTTTTTTACACTTATGGCCGTATCAGTCGTAATATATTTTGCTTTATGCGGCATAGTATCAATTGTCGGACATATCAAATTCCGTGATTCTCTGACAAAACTTGGGTATATCTTCCTGCCTATGGAATTCGGAACCGCATTGATTGCCTTCGGAGATGATGCACTGGAATTTCTCAATATCACACAGCCTGCCGCTGCTATCCTGCTCGGAGTTACCTTTATTTGGAGTCTGATTCTGGCTGTTTCCGTGTTAAAGCATAATATACATAGACCATCTCTCATGTGGCGCTCATTCGTGCCTGTGGCAATTGTAATGACTTTGCTGCTGTTCATATGGCTTCACTGGTATGCCACCGGAACAGTTATTGATGTTACCTAATTTTGACTATAGAGTACCTTTATCAATTCCGGGCGTTGCCGATTTCTGCAATAGCCTGCTGTTTTTTTATTGCTGCTCTATACTCATACATTGTTGTTGTCGCTTAGAGTATCATCCGATGTGCGCAAGGTGAGTTTATAAGACGGATTTGAACTCTCAATCTGAATGCCGAGATTAATAGAGATACACTTTGTTGTTAAAGTAGCGATGGCAAGTTATCCTTCATTCTTTTAGTGTCCCTTTCTGGGATGTTTGAAACCTCTCGTCTCTATGCGAAGAAAAGTTTTTCAATTGTCCCGAAGGGACTTTTATAAGGAATATCCCCCCCATCTAACAGACTGTGCGAAAAGTAGTTTTATTTCAACCTATAAAATCACCGTTTCTGACGATGATAATCTATTGGCAGATAAAAATTTGCCAATAGAGAGGATAATTTTAAAAAGTGGAATTTCTATTTTGTTCATTCAGGACATTGCAGCTTTGCGCGTACAAGATTAATCATGATTTGACTTTACAATTTGGGTTACTTTCGTCTGAATGTAAAGATGAAAATAATTTTATTGAAAAATCAATACAACTATTAAATGAACTGAAAAATTATGACAAAATCGATCTTGACGACATGTTTTTTAGAAATCCGCCGCAGGTAAATGATTTTCGTATTGCTCAAGCAAAAAATATCGGATAATATTGCAGGAATAAAAAATTTCAACAGGAAGGTGAACTTATGACTAAAGAAGAAATTAAAAACAAAGAAAAACAGTTATTGGAATTTACAAGTGCGTTTTGTGCGGAAAATTTAGATGATGACTATTATCAACTGTGTGAAAAGCTAATATTAAAATTAGGGCGAAAAAGAGACGTACCTTTCAAAAGAGGAAAAATTGAAATTTGGGCGGCAGCAGTTGTGTATGCGATTGGTTCGATAAATTTTTTATTTGACGAATCATTTGAACCATATGTGACAGCAAAACAAATAAGTGAATACTTTGGAACAAAAAATTCGACTGTTTCAAGCAAAGCGCGGCAAATAAAAGACATGTTTGATATAGAGCACTTTAGTCCTGAATTTTCGACTCAACACATGACTGAAAATAATCCATTTAACAACATGGTTATGGTTGACGGATTTATTGTTCCATTATCGTCACTGCCTGAGAACTTACAAGAATTAGTCAAAAAAGAAAGAGCCGAAGGAAGAGATGTTGAATTTACAACACAGACTGAATAAGAAAGTCAGCCGGCAGCAAAGGCTACAGCTTATGGTGGGCGAAAATTTTTGCGTGCCGCTGCAGCTGTGTTTAGTGTGTAACATCAGTTAATAAGAGACCGAGGTTTACAAAATTGTATGAAAGAAATTGAAGTAAAAATTATGGAAGTATCGCATAAAGATTTAGAACCGAAATTAATTTCATTGGGTGCTGAAAAAATATTTGATGATGAACTTTATGCAATTTTTTTTGATACGGAAGATTCTAAAATTAGAAATTCTAATGAAACTTTTAGGCTTAGAAAGGAAGGGTCCAAAGCTTTTATGACACACAAGAAAAAGATCCCTTCTGAGTCTGTAAAAATTAGAGAAGAAACGGAAATAGAAGTATCGGATTTTGATAATGCAAGGAAATTAATTATTTCCTTAGGGTTTAAAGAATTTGCAAGCATAAGAAAAAGAAGAGTCAGTTATAAATTAGCTGATATAAGATTTGAATTTGATACTTTTCTTGATGAGTATGATTTTGTTCCTGAATTCTTGGAAATTGAAGTCGAAGACATAAATGAAATATATAAATATGTCGAACTTCTTGGATTTTCTAAAGAAGATTGCAAACCCTGGTCGGATAAAGAGGTTATTGAATATTATTTATAATAGGGCAGGTCTGCATTATGCTGTCGCCTTCGACTATTATTTTGCGGAAAAAAATATATGACAAAATTTGAAAATCCCTTTTTGTGAGCTTCGATATTTTAGAATCTGAGTTATGCTGGTATACATGGAAAATAAATTTTCGGAATATATAGTATGCCGAACAAAATATTATGTGGTGTGAATTTCAAAATATCGAAGCCGAATTCCCGGGCAAAAGTCTTTATGCATCTCTTTTAACTATGTTTTAATATGAGCAAAAAAATTTCAGGTTATATCTATCTTGCATTATGTATTATTTTTTGGGCATCGATACCTGTTGCTTCCAAAAAAATATTAGTTGAGCTGAATAATCTGCAAATGCTCTTTTATTCTACGATATTTTCATTTATTATTTTGGGCTTGCTCCTACTGGCTCAAAAAAAGCATAAAATGATGAAAACAATTCCTATAAAAGATTATCTCAGTATGATTCTTTTAGGATTTCTCGGAACCTATCTTTATTATATCTTACTTTATGGAGCATTTGCATTAACTACAGCGCAAGAAGGATTTATTTTAGTTTATACCTGGCCGATATTAGTTTTGCTGCTTGCATTTGTGATTTTAAAAGAGCAGGTAACATTAAAGAAAATTTTGACTATTCTTATTAGTTTTGTCGGGATAATTATAATAGTTACTCGAGGCAAAATTTTTTCATTTGCTTTAACTAATGTTTCAGGAGATCTTCTTGCGCTTTCGGGAGCATTTGTTTTCGCTCTATTCTCAATTTTAGGTAAAAAACATAATTTTGATAAGACGATTAGCGTATTCATATATTTTCTTTCAGCGCTAATTTTTACAACAATCACGGTTTTTATTTTTTCACCGCCAAAAATTCCCTCGCCGGATGTATGGTTCTGGCTTTTGTATAATGGAATATTAGTAAATGGAGTAACTTATATATGGTGGTTCAAAGCACTTGAAAAAGTTGATACTCATATAATTTCAACCGCTCTTTATCTTACGCCATTTATATCTTTAATATACATTTGGTTATTTTTAGATGAAAAGATATTATTTAGTTCTGTAATCGGATTAGTTGTGATTGTTATTGGGATATTGCTTCAATCGTATAAGAAAAAGATTCGGTACAAATGACATGGTTATGTCTTACCGGCTATTGAGATACGATTTAGCTACATATCATTCCAAGGTATGTTTGGATAGTCTAAATTTTTTCATATATATCATTAAAACGGAAATTGCTGCAGGAGTAACACCCGGAATTCTGGAGGCCTGACCGAGAGTCGCAGGTTTTACTTCAGAAAGTTTCTCCCGCACTTCAACTGACAGGCTTTCGCATTTATCATAAGAAAAATTCAGAGGAATTCTTAGTTTTTCATTTTTTATAAGTTTTTCAATATCTCTCTGCTCTTTTTTTATAAACGGCTCATATTTTATTCTGTATAAGATGCACTGCAGATCATCTTTGCTGCAGTTCCCATCATAAAGCTCTCTAAACAGCTCTACATCAACCTGAGGTCTTCTCAGAAGCTTATCCAGCAGAGTTTTGTCGTTTATAGCCGCAATATTATGCTTTTTGAGCAATTCGGCAACAGTATTTGAAGGTGTAACATAACTTTTTTTTATTATGTCGATGTGTGAGCATATCTGCCTTTCTCTATCTTTAATTTCATTATAACGTTCTTGTGATAGGAGACCCAGATTGAATGCCTTTCCGGCAAGTCTGATATCGGCGTTGTCCTCTCTCAAAATGAGACGATACTCAGCTCTGGAAGTAAACATTCTATATGGTTCTCTCGTACCTTTTGTGACAAGATCATCAACCAAAACCCCAATATAAGCCTCATCGCGTCTTAATACCAGCGGGCTTCGTTTTTGAACAAAGCATGCCGCATTTATACCGGCATATGTTCCCTGAGCAGCCGCTTCTTCGTAGCCGCTTGTCCCGTTGATCTGCCCGGCATGAAAAAGTCCTTTAAATAATTTTGTTTCAAATGTAGGATAAAGTTGTACGGGAGGCACAAAATCATACTCAACAGCGTATCCGGGTCTTATAATCTCTACATTCTCAAGCCCGTTAATCGCCCTCAGATATTTAAGCTGAACATCATAAGGCAGACTTGTCGATAAACCGTCGGGATAGATTTCGACACTTTCGGCGGTTTGAGGCTCAAGAAACACATGATGAGAATTTCTATCGGGAAATTTTACTACTTTATCTTCTATGGATGGACAATATCTCGGACCGATACTTTGAATTCTTCCGCTGTATAAAGGCGACCTGTCAAGATTTTCTCTTATAACATCATGAACCTTTTTGTTTGTATGTGCAATAAAACAAGGTCTCAACGGCCGCTCTATTCTTTTCGTTCTAAAGGAGAACGGGGCAGGGGGATCGTCTCCCCAGTCAGCTTCAAGTTTTGAAAAGTCTATTGTCCTGCTGTCCAGCCTGGGAGTTGTGCCTGTTTTTAGTCTTCCTACCGTAAAACCGATTTTTCTCAAACTGTCGGACAGTTTTTCAGATGGAGGTTCCCACGCTCTTCCTGCTGAGTATTGGTTCATACCGATCCAGATTCTCCCTTTCATGAAGGTGCCCGGAGTCAGTACAACTGCTTTTGATTGATAAAAATTTCCTATATTGGTTACTACTCCATAGATATGGTCATCTTCTACTATTAACTCATCAACCATTTCTTGCCTGGCAAGAAGATTTTCCTGATTTTCTATGATTTTTTTCATTCTGAGTCTATAAGCGGACATATCGGCTTGCGCCCTGCTTGACCAAACGGCTGATCCTTTGCTTTTGTTCAATATCTTAAACTGAAGTCCGGTGTTATCAATGTTTTCAGCCATCTGTCCGCCCAGAATATCCAGTTCTTTTACAAGGTGTCCCTTTGCGGGTCCTCCTATAGCCGGATTGCATGACATCTGGGCAATTTTGTCAAAAGCTATTGTCAAAAGCAGTGTGCTGCAGCCCATTTTTGCGGAGATAAGGGCGGCCTCGCAGCCTGCATGGCCCGCTCCCACTACTACTACATCGAAGCTTTTTCTGTATCTATAATCGGACAACTGTTCTACGTGGAACATCTATTTTCCTACACAAAAATTGCTGAACACGGTTTCCAGCACTTCGTCGTTGGATATTTTGCCTATAAATTCATCCAGAACGGAAACAATCGACAGAAGATCTGCTCCGATAATTTCATCTCCGTACCTCTCTTTTATGTGCAGACTCAGTTCGGATATCAAGCTTAGCGCTTCTGAAATTTTCTGCTTCTGCCTGATGGTTGTTATGATATTGTAATCGTCTATATCTTTTCTGATATCAATTTCAGCACTGATCATTTTCTTCAGATTTTCTATTTTTTCACAATACTTTGCCGATATTTCTATGGTTTTCATTGATTGCATTAATATACTCTTGTCAAAGACAGAAGGTTTATCCTGTTTATTTAAAACTGCTATCACCTTTTTGTCGCTGCCGGCCAATCTTTTCATTATTATCTCGTCATTTTCGTCAAACATGGATGATTTGTCTATAACCCACAAAATCAGATCTGCTTTCTCTGTCTCGTTCCAGCTTTTTGCAATTCCTATTTTCTCAATTTCTCCTGCGTTATCTCTGATGCCTGCGGTATCTGTCAGTTTAGCCGTTTTTCCGGTCAGAGAGATTTGAGCATCAATTGCATCTCTCGTTGTGCCGGGAATTGCCGTCACGATAGCTCTGCCGTCACCCAAAAGCTGATTAAAAAGAGTCGATTTTCCTACATTAGGTCTGCCGACTATGGCTATGTTGAATCCTTCGCGAAGCTTTAATCCGATATCATAGCTTTCATAAAATTTTTGCAGTTCTTTTTTTATTGCAGCAGCTTCCCTGCAAAGCTTATCATAATCGGAAAAATAGCCGTCATCGGGATGATCGATAGCAACCTCAATCTGTGCGGACATGAGCAGCAGCTTCTTTCTGAGCAGGGCAAACCGGTCACTCATACTTCCTCTCAGCTGCCTCTGTGCAATTTTTAAAGCTGCTTCTGTTCGGGCGTTTATGATTTCGTTAACTGCTTCGGCACGCAGGAGATCTATTTTCCCGTTCAGATATGCCCTTTTGGTAAATTCACCGGGTTCCGCAGCAGAAGCCCCGTTTTTCATAAGCAGCTCAAGAACTTTTGATGTTACAAATATACCGCCATGACAATAGATCTCTACCATATCTTCTCCGGTGTAGCTTTTTGGAGAAAGCATAGCCGCAATCATAACCTCATCTATAGGCTCCCTTGAGGCGGGATCTATTATTTTGCCATAATAGATCCGATGCGACTTGAAATCATTGCAGGGATAAAAAACCGCCTTTGCAATTTTGACGGCATCCGGCCCGCTCATTCTTACGATAGCAATTGCAGCAGTACCTGTTGCAGTCGAAACTGCCGCTATAGTGTCACTATTCAAATTCCAATGATATTGTCAGCAGCACTCTTTTCATAGATCAAATATTATATACCTATTTGCTCTTGTTATCTATCAGAACCTGCTGAGCAATAGCCAGTATATTATTTGTCAGCCAATAGATAACCAATCCGGCAGGAAAACCAAGAAACATAAAAGTAAACACTATCGGAAGTGCAAGCATAATTTTCGCCTGACGCGGATCGACTGCGCTAGGCTGAAGTTTTTGCTGTAAAAACATCGATGCACCCATTAAAATCGGCGTGATATAATACGGATCAGCCGCAGACAGATCTTTTATCCAAAAGATAAACGGTGCACCTCTCAGCTCGATTGAACTCAAAAGCACCTTATAAAGTGCAAAAAACACCGGTATCTGAAGAACAATTGGAAGGCATCCGCCCATAGGATTTACCTTATATCGCTTATAAAGTTCCATAGTAGCTTTGTTCAGCTGTTCAGGTTTACCTTTAAACTTTTGCCGCAGCTCCTTAATTTTCGGCTGGAGATCCTTCATCTTTTTCATCGACTTAAAGCTTTTATGCGAGAGAGGAGCAAAAAACAGCCTTATAATAAATGTTGTAACAATTATCGCAACACCATAATTTCCAAACAACTTGAAGAAAAAGTGGAGTACCACGAGAAGAGGCCTGGCCAAAAATCCCAGCATTCCGTAGTTTATTATATAAAAAAGATTATGACCTAAAGGTTTAAGTCTAAAATACTCTTTGGGTCCCATATATACTCTGCTTTTTACATCTGAGCTTCTATACAACACCGTTGTATAGAATGATGAGCTCAGCGCATCTTCACTCATCTGAAAACCAAGAGCATCTTTGCCCGGAATAAGCAGACTTGTAAAATATTTACTTTCAAGCCCTATCCAGCTTATGTCGCTGGTTTTTTTATTAATCTCCTTCTTGATTTTTTTATATTCTTTAAGTTTACCGTTAGAATAAACCGCTGCGCCTAAAAAACCGTATTTCTTTTTCTTTAAATGACCGAGATGCGGCCCGATGGCTATACCCCAAACGGGAGATTTCAACAGTTTATCACCGCTGTAATTCTCAAAAACAATATGTATATCATATATATATTTGTCAGCATGAAATGTGAAAATCTTCTTTAAGATAAACTCTTTAAAACGTGCCGTGAAGGTAATCGTTGTTGTGCCTTCTCTCAGTGTCGTTTCTCCATTAACGGCAGTTTTATACTTAACCTTGTCGGCCTCGCTGTTTAATTTTTTATCGGCAAATACAATCTGCAAAGGCCTGAAATTATTCTGAGGGGAAACGAGCTCGGTAGGAATACCTTTTTTGTCCTTGTATTTAAAAAGTTTCACGCTTCCTATGGTGCCATCGGAATAAAACCCAACGCTCATTAAAGAGTTTCTGAATTTTACAGAAGGGACTACTTTTACAGGTACCGAGGTGTTGTCGGAAACTTTACTTAATGTCCCGCTAATATTTACCGGAATCTTTTTTTTGGAATTCGCTGTGGTTTCTGTTGTTTGTGCCGTTACTTTTGTTGTATTTACATTGCTGCTCTGTTTTGGAGCAAAAAAGAACTGCGATGCAGCGAGAACAGCAAAAGAAAGCGTAATTGCAATGATTAAACGTTTATCCATGTTCTCCTCCATATCGCCTGAATGGTGACTTTACCGGAGGATCATATCCGCCGTTACTCCAGGGACCGCATCGCAATAATCGCCATATAGCCATCAAAAGTCCTTCTATGGGTCCAAAATTTTTTATAGCGCCAATAGCATATTTGGAACAACTTGGATAAAATCTGCAATTATGACCTAATATCGGTGATATCAGCCATTGATACAGCTTAACTGCACCAATCATAACTCTTTTTATCATCTTGTTAAATTACTCTCCTTTGCTTTTTATAATAAGCAGCAATAATATTATTAAACTCTTTTTCAATCTTTTTGTAATCGGAATACAGCATGCTTTTTCTGGAAACAAACACAATATCCAGACATTCCCTCTCGGAGATCAATTTTCTAAAGATTTCCCGTGCCTGCCTTTTTAATCTGTTTCGCTTGACACTGCCGCCAACCTTTCTGCTTGCAATAACTCCAAACCTGCTGGGCGGACTCTCTTTTTCTTTTATATACATAACAAAACTTCCGGAAACATACTTTTTACCTGTGTCAAAAACGGTCTTATATTCTGAAGATTTTCTGATATGTCTTTTCTTGGGAAATTTATAGTCTAAACAGATAGCCGAGCTCTCCCCTTTCTTCTTCTTCTCGATATTATACGTCTTCCATTTTTGGTGCTCATTCGTTTTCTAAAACCATGAACCCTGAATCTTCTCTTCTTATGAGGTTGAAATGTTCTCTTCATTATAATCTCCTTTATTATCCATATATTTTGTAATCATCAAGACGGAAATACGACGCACGCTACATATCATAGGCTCGTTCTCCATGCTCGACAATATCAATTCCCTGTTTTTCCTCATCAGGTTCAACCCTGAACCCGACAAGCTTATCTACAAGAAAGTAAAGTATAAAGCTAATTGCTCCGCTGTAAAGTGCTACTGCAACAATTGTTATCAATTGAAGTAAAACTTGATGTATGCTGCCTGAGACGCCCCCTACATGTTGAACTGCCAAAAAACCGAGTGCAAGCATTCCTGTTATGCTTCCTATGCCATGGACGGAAAATACATCAAGTGAATCATCGTACCCGATTTTATTCCTCAGGATCGTTGCATGATAGCACAAAAATCCGGCGGCAGCTCCTATAAAAATAGCTCCAAGCGGACTAACATAACCGCTTGCCGGCGTGATTGCGGCAAGTCCGGCAACTGCACCTGATGCCATACCAAGCACAGTGGGTTTCCCTCTTCCGATATACTCGGCTGTTCCCCACGCGACAAGTGCACTGCTGGCAGCAAGATGCGTATTTATAAATGCCGATAAAGCCTGAAAAGAGAGCGACAAAGCCGAACCTGCATTAAATCCAAACCATCCGAACCAGAGCATAGCGGCACCCAATACTACAAACGGTATGTTATGGAATGTGAATGCCCGTTTGTTGAATCCGTCTCTTCTGCCTATATAAAGAGCTCCAACCAAAGCCGCAACGCCCGCATTGATGTGAATAACGGCTCCTCCGGCAAAATCCAAACCGCCGAGTTTCTGAATCCATCCGCCTCCCCATACCCAATGTGCGACCGGATCATAAACAAAGCTGCTCCAGAGCAGGCAAAACAGCATAGTGGGCAAAAATTTTACCCTTTCGACAAATGCGCCTATGATTAATGCCGGGGTTATAACAGCAAACATCATTTGAAAAATAACGAAGGTCATTTGATGAATTGAGCCTATCTGTGAGCTGCCTGAAATTCCGGACAAAAACAGATACTTCAGACTTCCTATAACACCGCCTATATCGGGTCCAAAAGCCAGCGTATAGCCGAAAAAGAACCACTGCAGCGATATTATCCCGAGAATTCCTAAGGATTGCCCAAGTAAAGAGAGCACATTTTTGCTTGAGACCATGCCTCCGTAAAAGATCGCGACTCCGGGAGTCATAAGCATTACAAATGCCGCAGAAATAAGCACAAAAAGATCGTCGGATTTCACAACCATAATTCCCTCCGGTTTTTGATGTGTCTATAAATATTAATTCCCTGCGTTTCAAATTGAGAGTCCGAATTCTCCGGTAGGACGCAAGTGCAGCCGGAAGCAGGGTTATTGCAAAGATCTGCGATGCAGAGAATGCTAATTACGGCCTCAGGATGATAGCTCATGGATTAATAGAATATCCTTATGTATTATAACTTTCTATTGTGAGACTATCTCAGGATAAAAGATAAAGCGGCTGCAGAGCTCTTTTACCTCTTCTGAAACTCTTTTTATAGTTGATTCGTCAGGATTTGACAAAACATCGGCAATCTGATTGCCGATAATATTCATCTCCTCCTCTTTCATTTTTCTTGTTGTAACTGCGGGAGTTCCGATTCTTATTCCGGACGCCACAAAGGGAGATCTTCTTTCGCCGGGTACCGTATTTTTGTTTACGGTTATACCTGATTTGCCCAACGCTTCTTCGGCTTCTTTTCCTGTCATACCGGTTTTTGTCAAATCTACAAGAATAAGATGATTATCGGTGCCTCCGCTTACCAGGTCAATTCCCCTGTTCATAAGAACTTTCGCTAAAGCTTTGGCATTTTTAACGATCTGAGCCTGATAATCTTTGAATGAATCTGTTTCCGCTTCCTTGAAGCTGACTGCTTTTGCCGCAATTATATGCATCAGCGGGCCGCCCTGAATGCCAGGAAAAATGATCTTATCTATCTTTTTGGCGAACGGTTCTTTGCAGAGAATCATTCCGCCTCGAGGACCTCTCAATGTTTTATGCGTTGTCGTAGTTACAAAATCGCACGATGGAAATGGGCTTGGATGCAGGCCGGTAATAACAAGTCCCGCAATATGGGCAATATCTGCCATAAGATATGCTCCGACCTCATCGGCGATATCTCTGAATTTTTCAAAATCAATAACTCTCGGATATGCACTTGCTCCGCACACAATAAGACGCGGTTTAAATTCTTTGGAAATCTGGAGAAGTTCATCATAATCTATTCTTCCCGTGGCAGGATCCACTCCATATCCGGCAGACAGATAAAGTTTACCCGAAAAATTAACCTTTGATCCGTGCGTAAGATGTCCGCCGTTGGTTAGGTCCATTCCCAGAATACGATCAAACGGCTCAAGTGCGGCCATATAAACACCCATATTTGCCTGACTGCCTGAGTGAGGCTGAACGTTTGCATGATCTGCATTAAAAAGTCTGCATGCTCTGTCACGTGCAAGATTTTCCACGATATCCATATTTTCGCATCCGCCGTAATAACGATGATCGGGATATCCTTCGGCATATTTATTCGTCATTACCGAGCCTGCGGCCTGCATTACAGCCGATGATACAAAATTCTCCGAAGCTATAAGTTCAATGCTGTAGGTTTGCCTGTCCCGCTCAGCTTTTATCGCGCTGAATATCTCATTATCAACCCGGGCAAGCTCATCTAATACAATTTTTTTCATTCTTCCTCCAATTTCGATATTTTATCAATCCTCAGCCGGTGTCTTCCGCCATCGAATTTTGTGCTCAAAAACAGATCGACTATCTGAATTCCTACATCAACTCCGGTAACTCTGCCGCCCAATGCAAGGATATTTGCGTCGTTATGCCGTCTTGAATAAATTGCCGTATAAGCATCATGGCAAAGTGCCGCTCTTGCTCCCTTAATCTTGTTTGCGCTTATTGATGCACCAATGCCTGTTCCGCATATCACAATTCCCGCGGCTCCGCTTTTCAGGCATTCTGTTACAGTTTTAGCTGCAAAATCAGGATAATCAACCGAATCGGTTGAATCGGTTCCCTCGTCAAGCACATCGTATCCATTTTGCTTCAGATATTTTTTTATCTGTTCTTTCATCTCAAATCCTGCATGATCGGAACCTATAACCACTCTTTTTTTATTCATAATTTATCCCCTGCTAACTCACTTTACGCATCAATAACTACTCGGCATTAAGTGTGTAAAGTGAGTTATCAATTGCTTTTGGAACTATAGCATTTTGAGAGTATAATTTCAATATGGCTGATTGTTTATGTCGTGAGAAACTGATAGAGGCAGCATTGTCGGTATCTCTAAAAGTTCTATGCGGATCTATAGAAGACAGATATATACCGCTAAGCCTTCGAAAAACAGATCACTTTATCTTGCTCCCGAGTTATCTTCTATGGAAGCATCCGGCCATCAGAGTTACCCTTAATTTTTTATACGCTTCATCAGAAGATTTTCTTGACATCTTTTCTCAAATGCGGAACATAAGAAAAGAGAACACAGGCAGGATGCCTGTGATACACTGAAGAAACTGAGATTGCTTCGCTTCGCTCGCAATGACGGAGGGGGAAAATGCTTACGATGACAGAGAGA